>CAXTTP010000022.1:0-18820 GCA_964247195.1 uncultured Sphingomonadaceae bacterium | reverse complement strand
CTGTCGAACCATGCGAGCCTGCGGCGCATGCTGATCGCGCAGGGCATCCGCTTCGAGACCGAGAACGACAGCGAGGTCGCCGCCGGCTATCTGAGCTGGAAGATGCGCGAGGGTGCGACGCTGGCCGAGGCGCTGGAGGCGGCGCTCGACGATCTCGACGGCTTCTATACCTTCGTCGTCGGCACCGGGAACGGCTTCGCGGTGGTGCGCGATCCGATCTCGTGCAAGCCGGCAGTGATGGCCGAGACGGACGGATATGTCGCCTTCGCCTCCGAATATCGCGCGCTGGTCGGCCTGCCCGGCATCGACCGGGCCCGGGTGTTCGAGCCCGAGCCAGCGCGCGTCTATGCGTGGGAGCGCCACTGATGCAGGTGGTGGATCTGGCGGAGGTCGGCCGGAGCGCGCTCAACGCACGCCTCCATGCCCTTCCCCGGAACACCAACGAGACGTCGTGGAAGGTGCTCAACCCGGCCGGCCAGCACGCGCTCGCCGCCGGGCTCGACGCGCCGATCACGGTCGAGATCGCGGGGCACGCCGGCTATTACTGCGCCGGCATGAACAAGGAGGCGACCGTCGTCGTCGCCGGCAATGCAGGCGTCGGCGTCGCCGAGAACATGATGTCCGGCAAAGTCCATGTGCAGGGGGATGCGAGCCAGTCCGCGGGCGCCACCGCGCATGGCGGGCTGCTCGTGATCGACGGCAATGCGTCGGCCCGCTGCGGCATCTCGATGAAGGGCGTGGACATCGTCGTGAAGGGCTCGATCGGACCGATGAGCGCGTTCATGGCTCAGGCGGGAGCGCTGGTCGTGCTGGGCGATGCTGGCGATGCGCTGGGTGATTCGATCTACGAGGCGCGCATCTACGTCCGCGGCGCGGTCAAGAGCCTCGGCGCCGACTGTATCGAGAAGGAGATGCGCGCCGAGCATCGCACGCAGCTCCTCGCGCTGCTCGCGGCGGCGGGCGTCGAGGGCGTCGGCGCGGACGCGTTCCGCCGCTACGGCTCGGCCCGCCAGCTCTACAATTTCCACGTCGACAATGCCGGGGCCTATTGATGGATAGCGACGCCATTCCCCGCACCCTGCCGCGCCACTCGGCGACGTTCGATCCGCACACGATGTCCGAGATCCGGCGCGCCGCAGCGACCGGCATCTACGATATCCGCGGCGCCGGCACGAAGCGCGCGCTGCCGCATTTCGACGACCTGCTGTTCCTCGGCGCGTCGATCTCGCGCTACCCGCTCGAGGGCTATCGCGAGAAATGCGCGACGGACGTCTGGCTCGGCACGCGCTTCGCCAGGAAGCCGATCCACCTCAAGATTCCGGTGACGATCGCGGGCATGAGCTTCGGCTCGCTCTCGGCGCAAGCCAAGGAGGCGCTCGGCCGCGGCGCCACCATCGCCGGCACCTCGACGACCACCGGCGACGGCGGCATGACGCCCGAGGAGCGCGGCCAGTCGCAGACGCTCGTCTACCAGTATCTCCCCTCGCGCTACGGCATGAACCCGGACGACCTTCGCAAGGCGGATGCGATCGAGGTGGTGATCGGCCAGGGCGCCAAGCCCGGCGGCGGCGGCATGCTGCTCGGCCAGAAGATCTCGGACCGCGTCGCGGCGATGCGGACCTTGCCCAAGGGGATCGACCAGCGCTCCGCCTGCCGCCATCCCGACTGGACCGGCCCCGACGACCTTGCCATCAAGATCGAGGAACTGCGCGAGATCACCGGCCACGAAAAGCCGATCTACGTGAAGGTCGGCGCCACCCGGCCGTATTACGACATCGCGCTGGCGGTGAAATCGGGCGCCGACGTCGTCGTGCTGGACGGCATGCAAGGGGGCACCGCGGCGACGCAGGACGTGTTCATCGAGCATGTCGGCCTGCCGATCCTCGCCGCGATCCGCCCGGCGGTGCAGGCGCTCCAGGATCTCGGAATGCATCGCGAGGTGCAGCTGATCGTCTCGGGCGGCATCCGCAACGGCGCGGACGTCGCCAAGGCGCTCGCGCTCGGCGCCGACGCGGTGGCGATCGGCACGGCGGCTCTCGTGGCGCTAGGCGACAACGATCCGGCGTACGAGCAGGAGTATCGTGCGCTCGGCACCACCGCCGGCGCCTATGACGACTGGCAGGACGGGCGCGACCCGGCCGGCATCACCACGCAGGACCCGGCGCTCGCCGCGCGCCTCGATCCGACCGCCGCCGGCCGGCGGCTCGCCAACTATCTCGCGGTGCTGACGCTGGAGGCGCAGACGATCGCGCGCGCCTGCGGCAAGAGCCACCTCCACAATCTCGAGCCGGAGGACCTGGTGGCGCTGACGATCGAGGCGGCCGCGATGGCGCGCGTGCCGCTCGCCGGTACCGACTGGATACCGGGCGCGAAGTTCTGAAGGGGGCGGACGATGGCCATCGATCTCGAAGAAGCCGCGAAGAAGCAGGGCATCCGCTATTTCCTGATCTCGTACACCGACCTGTTCGGGGCGCAGCGCGCCAAGCTGGTGCCGGCATCGGCGATCGCGGGCATGGCCAAGAACGGCGCCGGTTTCGCCGGCTTCGCGACCTGGCTCGACATGAGCCCGGCCGATCCCGACCTGTTCGCGGTGCCCGACCCGGACACACTGATCCAGCTGCCGTGGAAACCGGAGGTGGGCTGGCTCGCCGCCGACCTCTGGATGGACGGCAAGCCGGTCGAGCATGCGCCGCGCAACCTGCTGAAGTCGCTCATCGCTAGGTTCGCCGGCATGGGCTTCGAGATGAAGACCGGCGTGGAATGCGAGTTCTTCCTCATCGCTCCCGACGGCAAGTCGATCGCAGACGCCGCCGACAATCAGGAGAAGCCTTGCTACGACCAGCTCGCGCTGATGCGCCGCTACGACGTCATCACCGAGATCTGCGACGCGATGCAGGCGCTAGGCTGGCAGCCGTACCAGAACGACCATGAGGACGCGAACGGCCAGTTCGAGATGAACTGGCATTTCGCCGGCGCGCTCGTCACCGCCGATCGTCACGCCTTCTTCAAATATATGGCCAAGTCGATCGCCGAGAAGCACGGCCTGCGCGCGACCTTCATGCCGAAACCCTTCGCCGGCCTCACCGGCAACGGCTGCCACGCCCATGTCTCGGTATGGCAGGGCGACGGCAACGCCTTCGTCGGCGCGGGCGAGCTCGGGCTGTCGCCGCTGGCCTACCAGTTCATCGGCGGGCTCCTGCATTCGGCGCCTGCGCTGGCGGCGATCACCAATCCGACCGTCAATTCGTACAAACGACTGAATGCGCCGCGTACGCTATCCGGCGCGACGTGGTCGCCGAACACGATCAGCTATACCGGCAACAACCGCACCCACATGATCCGCGTGCCGGAAGGTGAC
This sequence comes from uncultured Sphingomonadaceae bacterium, assembly GCA_964247195.1. Lineage (GTDB taxonomy): Bacteria > Pseudomonadota > Alphaproteobacteria > Sphingomonadales > Sphingomonadaceae > JAQGLK01. Next base: position 15,462 of record CAXTTP010000022.1, on the reverse strand, counting down.
CGCTTCGAACTGCGCCTCGCCGATGGCGCGGTGAACCCCTATCTGCTGCCGGCCGCGATCCTCGCCGCCGGCATGGACGGCATCGCCGCCAACCGCGATCCCGGCAAGCGGCTCGACATCAACATGTACACTGAAGGCCATCTTGCGCCGGACGTGCGGCGGCTGCCGCTCAACCTGCTCGACGCGCTGCGCGCGCTGGAAGCGTCGGACGTGCTGAATGCAGGCATGCCCGGCTTCGTCCCATCCTATCTCAAGCTCAAGATGCAGGATTGGCAGGCCTATTGCGGGCATCTGAGCGAGTGGGAGCGGACCGCGACGCTGGACTGCTGAGCATGGCAGGAGCCGCCGCCCGACGGGCAGCGGCTCCCTTCAGCGTAACGGATCAGCGGCGATCCGGGACGTACGAGCGATAGCCCGCGCCGCCGAGTTCGGTCTCACGGCTGCCGTACGGCAAGTCGTCGTCGAGATCGTCGAGGTCACCAGTCGGAGCGGCATAGTCCCACCCCTCCGAACGCCACTGCTGCGAGCGCGCGTCGAGGTCGACGGAATTGGCCTCCTCGAGCGCCTTGACGGCAGCCGGCGTCTTGTCGTCGTCGAGGTCGGCGGTGAGCAGGAAGCCGCCGCGGCGGATGCCCTCCTCATAGGTGTGGCGATCCTCGTGGGGCACGAAGGCGTTCTTGATCGACGCCCACAGCCCCTTGTCCGTGCCGGTCGAATAGGTCCCGGCGGTCTTGTGGGTGGTCTGGTCGTGGACGCTGACGTGCCCGGCGTCGATGCCGGCCTGACGGAGCCTCTCGGCGCCCGCGTCGGCATCCGCCTTGGTGTCGAACAGCGCAGTGATGGTGCGTGACATGATTATCTCCTCTCCTTGATGATCAGCGCTGAGTGACGACGAGCTCGGTGCGGCGGTTCTCGGCGCGGCCCGAGGCGGTCGCGTTGGTATCGACCGGATCCTTGTCGCCGCCGCTGGCGGTCTCGATCCGTCCGGCATCGATGCCCTTGCCGACGAGCGCGGCCTTGACACTGTTCGCCCGCGCCATGCCCAGCGCCACGTTCGCCGCTTCGGGGCCACGCGTGTCGGCATAGCCGGCGATCCGGATACGCGCGTTGGGGTACTTCTTGAGAGTCGCGGCGACATCGTCCACGTCGGCCTGGTCGGCCGGACGGATGTCGCTCTTGGCGGTTTCGAAGTTGAGCTTCTCGAACGTGAAGGTCTGCGGCGTCGGCTGCGAACCCGCGAGATAGGCGCCGAGCCCCGACGTGCCCGCCAGCACCGCGGATTGCGGAGCCGTCGGCGTCTCCGCCACGACGGCATTGTTCGTGGTCATCGTCTCGGCGGCGTCGCGATGACTGCAGCGGCTCAAGCCGAACAGCAGCGCCAGCAGCCCGAGCGCGAGCAACAGCCACGGCAGCCAGTTGAACTTCTTCTTTTCGATATGGATATGCGTGGGTGGCGCATCGCTGCGCTTCCCGTCGTTTTCGGCCATCATGTCTCTCCTGTAAGGGTGCTTTGCGCGGCGCCTGAACGAACGGGCGGCGGCTGAGGTCCGCGACCGGCGCCGATCCCTGCATGGGGACCGGCGCATTAAACGGCCGCTCCGAGGCTTATCGGATCAGCGCACCGCGCCGCGACGGGCGAGGTTGATGATCGCGAGCAGCACGATCGCCCCGAGCAGCGAGACCAGAATCGACTGGATGCTGATGACGCCGCTGGTGATCGGCGCGCCGCCGATAAGCGGTGTCACGATAAACCCGGCCAGGATTGCGCCGATGATGCCGACGACGACGTTGAGGATGATGCCCTGCTGACCGTCGGTCCGCATGATCATGCTCGCGACCCAGCCGATGATGCCGCCCACGACGAGAAGAATGATTAGACCCATGATGCCCTCCAACCTTGCGACACGACCGCAAGAGTGCGGAGTCGCTGGCGCTTAGTTCGGATGCATCAACACCAATTACTACCATACGTTCATCAAAGGGCTTTGCGGAACCGTTCAGGGCTGATGCCGCTGTCACAAACATATTAGTAGTTTCGTTTGTGGATCTGCTCGCTCGAAGGAACCGCACGGCCTCCCTGCGGCTTCATGACCCATGGACGATAATCAGACGAACAGCTTTCCTTCGCCGACGTTGCGGCACCTCGAGCAGCTGATCCAGGGGCTGACGGCCGGCATAATCCTCGTCGATCCCTCGGGTGCGCTGATCGGCGCCAATCCCGCGGCATTACGGATGCATGGCGTCGGCAAGGCGAAGGAGCTGGGCACGACCGCCGACGACTATTGCCAGCGCTTCTGCCTGCGCTATCGCAACCATCACCGCCTGACCAAGCGCGAATATCCGATCATGCGGATGCTGGCGGGCGAGAGCTTCCCCGATATGGTCGTCGAAGTGGCGCCGACCGGCACCAACGAGCCGCGCTGGACCCATCTCGTGCACGACGTCGTGATGGACGAGGACGGCGGCGATCCCGATTGCCTCGCGCTCGTAATTCAGGACGTGTCCGAGCGCTACGATGCCGAGGCCCGGTTCGAGGCGATGTTCCAGGCCAACCCCGCCCCTGCCCTGATCCTGCGGCTGTCCGACCAGCGCTTCATCCGCGTGAACGCCGGATTTGCGGAGCTGTGCGGCTGCCCGCGCGATGCGATCGAGGGGCGCCATCTGCGCGACCTCGACATTCTCGCCAAGGCCGAGCGTCGGGCGTTCGTCGCCGAGCGCCTCGCGGCGGGAGCGACCATTCCGCAGGTCGAGGCGGAATTGCCCCTGCCGGACGGATCGAGCAAGCTCGTGATCCTCGCGGGCCAGCCCATCGAGGTCGCGGACCAGCCGTGCATGCTGTTCACCTTCGCCGACCTCGAGCCGCGACGACGGGCAGAGCATGCGCTCCGGTCTAGCGAGCATCGCTCGACCACCATGTTCCGGCTAGCCCCGGTCGCGATGGTGGTCACCTCGTCGCGCGAGAACCGGATCGTCGAGGTCAACGAGGGCTTCATCCGCATGACCGGCCGCACTGGTCATGAACTCGTCGGCGGCGCGGTGGACGACTTCCAGCTCTGGAACGATGCCGCGCTGCGCCGCTCGATCGAGGACGAGATCGAACGGCGCGGCGGGGTACAGACCTGCGACGTCCGCGTTCTCCCGAAGGAAGGCGATCCGATCGATTGCCTGGTTTCGGCGGAAGCGATCGACGTACGGGGCGAGCGCTGCGTGCTGTGGCTCTACCAGGACGTGACGGCCCGCCGCCACAGCGAGCTCGAGCTGGTCGAGGCGATCGAGGCGGTGATGAAGGATGCGAGCTGGTTCAGCCGCTCGATCATGGACAAGCTGGCCACGCTTCGCGGCACCGGTCTCGCGGCGAAACCGGTCGCCTCCGAACTGAGCAAGCGCGAACGCGAGGTGCTGGAACTCGTCTGCCAGGGCCTGGACGACAAGGCGATCGCCGCGCGCCTGGGACTGACCGGCAACACCGTCCGCAACCATGTCTCCCGCCTCTACGCCAAGATCGGCGTCAACCGCAGGAGCGCGGCCGTGATCTGGGCTCGCGAGCGGGGGATCGGCGGGCGCGCGACCGAGCAGCGCTGACCGGTCCGGGGAAACCGCCGAAGATCGCGAGATGCGGTGCTGGGGCCTCAGTAGCGGCGCAGCAGCCGCTCGACAGTCTTGCCGCGAGGCGGCTTGCCTTCGCTCTCGTCGCATTCGGCCTCGAGGTCGGAACGGATCTTGGCGATCTCGCGATCGGTGAGATGCTCGATGCCGATGAACTGGCCGCGTGCCTTGCCGATTGCGCGGATCAGCTCGTCCAGCTTCGCCTGCATCGCCGCCGCGTCGCGGTTCTGCGAGTTCTGGATGAGGAAGACCATGAGGAAGGTGACGATCGTCGTCGCCGTGTTCACGACCAGCTGCCAGGTGTCCGAGTAATGGAACAGCGGGCCCAGCACCGCCCACGTTATGATGGTCGCGAGCGCGAGGACGAACGCCGCCGGCTGCCCGACGAATGCCGCTATCCTGCTGGAGATCGCCGTGAAGATCCTGTCCATGCGGCCTGTCCCTGATCGATACGGGTCCGATCCTAACCCGTCGTCCGCGGCGATGCCAGTCCGCCCGAATTAATCATTGGTCAGGCGGATCCATGCCGGCGCGTGGTCGCTCGCCCCGTCGCGGCCGCGAACGGTGCGGTCGACGCCCGCGGCCGCCAGCCTCGGCGCCAATGCGGGGCTGAGCAGCAGGTGGTCGATCCTGAGGCCGGCGTTGCGGCCCCAGGCGTTGCGCCAATAATCCCAGAAGGTGTAGATCGGCTCGTCCGGATGCAGCGTGCGGATCGCGTCCGTCCAGCCCTGCCCGACGATCCGGGCGAAGCCGGCGCGCGCGTCCGGATGGAACAGCGCATCCTCGGTCCAGCGCTCGGGCGCATAGACGTCGAGGTCGGTCGGCATGACGTTATAGTCGCCGGCCAGCACCACCGGCAGACCGCTGGCGAGGAGCTCGGCGGCGTGCGCCGCCAGCCGGTCGAGCCAGCCGAGCTTGTAGTCGAACTTCGGTCCCGGCCGGGGATTGCCGTTCGGCGTGTAGAGCGAGGCGACGATCACGCCGCCGACCGCCGCCTCGATATAGCGGCTCTGGAGGTCCGCCGGATCGCCCGGCAGCCCGCGACGGGTCTCCACCGGATCGGTACCGCGAGCGAGGATGGCCACGCCGTTCCAGCGGCTCTGCCCCTGCCAGATCGAGCCGTAGCCGGCCCCGGCGATCGCCGCTTCGGGAAATTTCTCGTCCGGCGCCTTCAGCTCCTGCAGGCAGACGACGTCGGGAGCCTCCTCCGTCAGCCATTCGAGCAACCGCGGCAGCCGGCCGTTGATGCCGTTGACGTTGAACGTGGCGATCTTCACGCCGGGCTCGGTGCAAGGCGGCGGCGCGGCGTCGGGCGGGCGAGCGTCACCACCAGCAGCGCCGCGATCACCCCGGCGACGCCGGCAGCGAGGAAGGCGGGCGCGTAGCTCCCCGTCTCGCTGCGGACGAGGCCGGCACCGAACGCCGCTGCGGCGGCGCCGATCTGGTGTGCGACCAGCACCCAGCCGAACACAATCGGCCCGTCGCGATCGCCGAATGCGCGGTTGGCGAGCTTCACGGTCGGAGGCACGGTCGCGATCCAGTCGAGCCCGTAGAAGATGGCGAACATGGTCAGGCTCGCCGCCGAGAAGTCGAGGAAGGGCAGCGCGATCAGCGACAGCCCGCGCAGGCCGTAATAGACGAACAGCAGCCGGCGCGGATCGTAGCGGTCGGTAAGCCAGCCGGACGCGGTCGTGCCGAACAGGTCGAACAACCCCATCAGCGAGAGCAGCCCTGCGGCACGCACCGGCGGGATGCCATGATCGCCGCAATAGGCGATGAGGTGGGTCCCGACGAGGCCGTTGGTCGTGAGGCCGCAGACGAAGAAGGTGCCTGCCAGCAGCCAGAACATCGGCACCCGGGAGGCGCGGACCAGCGCGTCGATCGCGAGCGTCGCGCTGCGCGCCTGGCGCATCGCCGCAGCCGGCGGCGCGCCCGGGACAGCACCGAACCGATCGATGCCGACATCGGCCGGATGCTCCGGGATCAGCAGCGCGACGAGCGGGATCATCGCCGCGCAGCCGATGCTGACGAAGGTCGCCACCGGCCGCCACGCGCCGCCCTCCGCCAGCCACGCCATGAGCGGCAGGAAGACCAGCGCGCCGGTCGCGGTGCTCGCGGTCAAAGCGCCCATCACCAGTCCCTGCCGGGTCGCGAACCAGCGGTTGACCACGGCCGCGCCCAGCACCGAGGCGACCGCGCCCGACCCGGCGCCCGAGATCACGCCCCACGTCAGCACATAGTGCCACGGCTCGCGCATCCACAGGCTCGCGAACGTCGCGCCCGACATGAGGAGCAGTCCGCCGATCATCGTCCGGCGGATGCCGATCGTCTGCATCAGCGCCGCAGCGAACGGCCCGACCAGGCCGTAGAGGAAGATGCCGACGGCAGCCGCCATCGAGACGGTCGCCCGGTCCCAGCCGAAATGGGCCTGCAGCGGTACGATCAGCACGCTCGGAGCGGCGCGCATGCCGGCCGAAACCAGCAACGCGAGGAAGGTTACGCCGGCAACGACGAAGGCGTAGCGTGGGCCGGGGGCGGGTCGTCGCATCGCCACCTCACGATCGTGGATCCGATCGCCGGTGCTTGCGAAGCCTGGCCCCGGCTGTCAACCGCGGCGGCCAGATCTATTCGGCCGCCTCCGCATTGCGCGGCGGGCGGCCGCGACGCGGCTTGGCGGCCGGCGCGGCCGCGGGCTCCTCCACCCGTTTGCGGCCGAGACCGATCTTGTGGGCGAGCGCACGGCGATGCTCGGCATAGTTGGCCGCGACCATCGGATAATCGCCGGCCAGGCCGAACGCCTCGCGATAGCTCTCGGGCGTGTAGCCGTGACGGCTGAGATGACGGCGCAGGGTCTTGTAGGGCTTGCCGTCGATCATGCTGACGAGATGATCGGGCTTTACCGACGCGCGGACCGAAACCGCACCCTTCAGCTTCTCCGCCTCCGGCGCCGGGGCGGGCGCACCAAGCGCCTGCAGGGCGGTGTAAACGCTCTGGATCAGCGTGCCGACGTCATTCGTCGAGACGCTGTTGTTGCTGACATGGGCAGAGACGATACCGGCAGTGAGAGCAATGAGAGATTCATTTTCGGTAGACACGCGGTTCTCCTTGAGAGCTTTGCCTTAATAGGTTCGGTGTCGTCTCGGTTCCAGCAAATAGACATGCTTGTTTCGGCAGGATGACTTCGCTTGTCGGTCGCGCGCGACAACTCAAGCGCGAGCGTGCCGACGATCACCGCTCCGAACCTGTTCGAACCGGCCGCCAGCCTGCGGCTCACAACCCGGCCCCGGCGACGCACGGGCGTGGGTGCACGCGACGCTTGAAAGCCCGGAAAGCCCTCCCTATAAGCCCGCGACCTGCTGCACCGCTCCCCTTCGGGGCGGGCTCCGTCGGGGAGTAGCTCAGCCTGGTAGAGCACTGTCTTCGGGAGGCAGGGGCCGGAGGTTCGAATCCTCTCTCCCCGACCATTTTGGCCTGGTGGCGGCGGCGCGGCGGAACGGCTGGCCGCCGGCGCCGGGCGTAACGGCCCCTGGCCGGGAGGTCGTTCGATGCGTCCCATGATCGCGCTTGTGGCGGCAGGCGCCGCGTTGTGGCTGGCGACGCCCGATCGCGCCCCGGCGCAGCCGGCACCCGCGACCATTCCGCCGGCCGCCCCCTCGTCATCGCCGCTGGTTGGCGGCGGCGATTTCATCAGCCCAATGGGCCAGCCGGTCCATTCCGCCGATGCGCTGTCGGGCGCCGAGCATTGGTTCGCGGCGGCGGACGCCGATCATGACGGTAGGCTGACGCTTGCCGAGTTCCGCGCTGACGGGCTGCGCTTCTTCGCCACACTCGACATCAATCATGACGGCGAGATCGATCCGGCGGAGATCGAGCGCTACGAAACCGTCGTCGCCCCGGAGATCCAGGTCACGACGACCGCCGCCGACTTCGCGGCGAGCAGTGGCGATGGCAGCGACGCGGACAAGCCGCCGCCCTACCCCGATCGGATGGGAGCGGGGCGCTACGGCTATATCGACCTGCCCGAGCCGCTGCTGCCGATGGACCAGAATTTCGATCGCGGCATATCGCAGGCCGAATTCCTGCATGCCGCCGACCAGCGCTTCCGCCAGCTCGACCTCAACCACGACGGCGGAGTCGCCCGCGACGAACTGCCGAAGCTCAGTGCGACCGGCGGCGGCGATGGTCGCCGGCGACACCGCCGCCGCTGAGGCGCCCCTCCTCCTCAGCCGCTACCCTATGGGCGGCGGCTAAGGCCAAAACCTTCCACGACTGTCCGCGAACTCAGGCAACAGCCGCGCGTGGCGGCACCGCCAGCAGCTCCATTGCCGCCTCGGTCGCTTCCTGCAGCGAGCGCACATAGCGATCGGCGCCGATCGCGTGCTGGATCTCGACGTTGGCTAGTGCCGCCTCCCCTTCAGGCCACACGCCGACGACGATCGCCGCTCCTGGCGCGCGCTGGCGCAGCCGCTTGATCGTGTAGCGCAGGTGCGCCGGCGATCCGGACAGCTCGACATGGGCGATGATCAGCACCGCGGCCTCGCCGATGTCGAGCCGCGCGATCGCCTCGCGCGTGACCGCGGCGTACGGGATGATCCGCGCAGCCGCATGGCGCTGGCCGAGCAGCTGGTAGAGCATCGCCGCCACCGCATTGTCGAACGGTCCGCGCCCCGCGATGCAGGCGATCGATCCCTGCGGCGGGGCCGGCGTGGCGTCGGCGCTATCATCGGTACCGACATGGTCCTTGAGATCGTCGATCACCGCCAGCATCGCGTTCCCGATGCGCTTGGCATGCTCGTCATCGATGGTGCCGCGCGCCTGATCCTCGGCCGCAAGCTTCAGCCCCTGGAGCACGACGCCGTCGTAATAAGCCAGCAGGCTCCGCTCGGTCAGCAACCCCTCGGCCTGGGCGAGCGCCTCGTCCGGGTTGTTGGCGAGCACGCGCTGGTAGAAGCTCTCGACCGCCGATAGCGCCGGGCGGTCGCCGAGCAGCACGTCGAAGAATTCGAGGCTCTTCACGTGCCGGCCGAGCACGACCAGGCAGAGCGTGAGCGGCGTCGACAGGATCAGTCCGATCGGGCCCCACAGCCACGTCCAAAACACCGCCGCCACGATCACCGATACCGGCGAGAGCCCGGTCGAGTGGCCGTACAGCAAGGGCTCGACGACATAGCCGGTCAGCGGCTCGACCACGATGAACAGGACAGCGACATAGATCGCCATCGACCAGCCCGGATCGATCGCCGCGCCCAGCGCGATCGGCGCGACGGCAGCAATGAACGAACCGATATAGGGCACGAAGCGCAGCATCCCGGCGAGGATCCCCCACATCGCCGGCGACGGTATCCCGATTGCCCACAACCCAATGCCGATCACCGCGCCGAAGCAGGTGTTCACCGCCAGCTGCGACAGGAAGTAGCGGCTCAGGCGCTGGCCGGCATCGTCGATCGCCATCGTCGTGCGGTGGAGGTCGTTGGAGCCGAACACGCGGATGAAGCGATCGCGCAGATCCTCCTTCTGCATCAGCACGAAGATCGTGACGATCAGCACGAGGATGGTCGTCTCGAGCGGGCCGAGGACCGGCGCGAGGATGGTGCGCGCAAGCTTGAGCGGCGACGCCGCCGGTTGCGCGATTTCGACGAGCACCGGCCGCCGTTCGGCGGCGGCTGAGGTGGCCGGCGCGGCGATGGCGCCCGGCTGGGCGCGCGGCGGCGGCGGCGCCTTGCCGGCGAGCTGATGCGTGATCGAGGCTAAATGCGACACCGCATAGGCCTGGACGCCCTGCACCTTGCGCTCGATCGTCTGGGCGTAGCTCGGCGCATTGCCGGTGAGCGAGGCCGCCTGGCTGCCGATCAACGTGCCGAGCAACGCCATCACGCCAAGCGCGGCGAGCACCGTCACGATCACCGAGGGCACGCGCCACAGGCCGGCGCGCTGAAGCAGGTTGACCAGCGGCGACAGGACGAACGACAGCATCACCGCCAAAGTGATGGGTATCAGCACGTCCTGCGCGACATAGAGCGCGGCGACCGCGACGACTCCCACGGCGAGACCCAGCATGCTCTTGCCGGCCGGCGTGGAGGCTGCCGCCACCTGTGCCGCTCCAGCCGCCACCGGCTCGTCGCGCGAGCCGGTGCTGATGTCTGTATAGCCCGCGAGCCGTTCGCCCTCAGCCATTCCGGGCCGCCCTTCGTGTCATCGCTGCACACTCCCGCGCCGCGCGACGGGGGTCGGGGGCAATGCGAGATAAACGCGCGATCCGCGTTATTGTTACGGCAGCGCGAACAATCCGCTCAGGACGCGCGCCAGGCAGCGCCGATCGGATCAGCAAGCGCGGCCGCCTCCTCCGGCGCGCCGAGCCGCACCTCGGCCTTGAGCCGGTCCGACCAGCCGGCGCGACCCGCCGGGCGGAGCAGCGGATACGCCGCCGGATCCACCGCCAGGCCGAGGAGGACCGCGGAACCTGCCGGCCGCGCCGCGGCAAACTGGAATTCCCGGGAAAAGGCGGTGAACGCCTTGCGCTGGCCGACGATCACCTCCGGCAGCGCCACCATCCTCGCGGCGATGGCGGCGAAGATCGCGCGCGCCACGGGATCGGACCAGAGCGCGCGCGCGAGATCGGCGTCGGGCTCGGCGTCGTCCGGAAAGGCGGCGTGGAGCACCACCGACGCGCGGTTCTGGCCCAGGCCATGATGCGCCTTCATCCAGGCGAGCCGCGCCCGGTGCTTGCCTTCCGGGCAGGCGCGGGCGATCTCCGCCCATTGTTCCAGGCTGCGGCCGGTCTCGCGCTCGAGGCCCTCGCGGATCGAGGCGAACCACTGCTGCTGCCGGGCGGTGAGCGTGGCGTTCGTTGGGTCCGGCATGTTCCCGCGCTCCCGTCAGGCCGCTACCCGCTCGCGCTGCTCCAGCCCGAGCGCATAAGCGGTATCGTCGATGGACATAGCCCGCCTGCCGACGCCGACGCTAGCCGGGTTCGCCGGGCTCAGCGCGCGCCATAGCGCACGCCGATCCAGAGCGTCCGCGGCGTCGCCCGCTCGACGATGTCGGCGCCTGAGACGGTCGCGTCGACCTGGGCGTTCGCCAGATTCTCGGCGCGCGCCTCGATCGAGAAGCCGGCCGCCACCGGCACCACCACTGCCGCATCGACCGTCACCGCATCGTCGAGCGTGCGGCTGTTCTGGTCGTCCTCATACTGCTTGCCGATGTAGCGCACGGTGAGCGACACCTGCGCCGCGTCCGCACGGCTCCAGCCGAGCGTCGCCGATGCCTGATGCTTGGCGGTCTGCGCCGGGCGCAGCCCGTCGAGCGACGCCGCCGCGCCGGAGGCGTGCACGCGCGCGTCGGTATAGGCGTAGGACGCGCCGAGCCGCCAGGCGGCGAGGTCGACCGACGCGTCGAGCTCTGCGCCGCGCGAGCGGATCGCATCCAGATTCTGGCGCTGGCGATAGCTGCCGCCGGCGCCGACGAAGCCGACGATCGGGAAGCTCCCCGGCCCGGTGCCCAGCGTGACGTTGGCGATGGCGTCGTCGAGCCGGTTCCAGAACAGCGTCCCGCTCAGCTTCATGATCGAGAGCGGCCGGAAGTCGACGCCCGCGTCCACGCCCTTCAGCCGTTCGGGGCTGAGCCCGGCATTGCCGGCGGTCGCGTCGGCACCGGCGCGGAACGGGCGGTAGAGCTCGTTCAGCGTCGGCAGCCGCCAGCCGAGGTAGCCCGCGCCGCGCAACGTCACCGCCCCGCCCGGCTTGAAGGCGATGCCGGCGCGGCCGGTCGGTTCCCAGCCCGAGCGGTCGGCGAAGTCGGTATCGGTGAGCACCGCGTTCGTCGCCCGCGTGTGTTCGTGCAGGAAACCGTCGTTGATCCACCACCGGTCGATCCGGCCGCCGCCGGTGAGCGTCAGCTGCGGCGAGAGGGTGAGCGTGGCGTCGGCGAAGGCACCGAGCGTGTCGGTTTCGCCGCCCGCCTCGCGGCGCCGCGTCGGCGCGCCGGCCACGAAGGTGAACAGCTCCTTGGTCTGGCCGGTGGTGCGGCGGCCGTCGGCGCCGAGGCGCAACTGGATGCCATCGCCCAGCGGCGGCCGGATCTCGACGCGGCCGCCGATGCCGGTCGCCGGCACGTTATACTGGTCGAGCGTCTCGGTGGAGAGGGTGCGCGTGGCGTTGACGCTGGAGAACTGGCTCGCGAACTGCCGCATCTGCAGGTAGGCGAGCGCCTCCCAGCCCCATTTGCCACGGCCAACGAGGCGCAGGCTCGCATCCGCGCCCTTGTTGGTGTTGCCGGTAAAGGCGACGCCGCGGCTGCGCTGGTCGTACAGGAAGAGGCCGCTGGCCTGGAGCTCGGTCTGCCCGCCAATCGGGAACACCGCACGGCTGGCGACGCTCGCCTCCTTGTACGGCGCGGGCACGTCGGCCGTCCCGCGATCCTCCTTCACGATGGGCACGAAGCCGTCACCACGGCTGTAGCCGGCAGAGATGCTGCCGAAGCCGCCGCCCATGGCGCCCGATATGCCGCCGTTGAGGTCCACGCTGTCGCGGCTGCCATAGGCGGCATCGCCCCACACCGGCGCGAGATCGGCGGGCCCCGCACTCATCAGCTCGATCGTGCCGGCGAGCGCGCCGGGGCCGTACACGCCGCTGCCGCCGCCGCGGGTCACGCGCACGAGGCCGAGGCGCATCGGCTCGAACGCCGAGAAGCTGACCCAGCCGCCGAACGGATCGACCTGCGGCACGCCGTCGAGCAGGATCAGCGCGCGGCTCGACGCGTTGCCGCCGAGCCCGCGCAGCGTCGCGCCCTGGCTGGTCGGGTGGGCGGAACGCGAATCGGAGCGGCGGAACTGGGCGAAGCCGGCGGCGTCGCGCAAGATGTCCTCCAGCCGATCGCTCGCCGAATTGGTGAGCCGGTCGCGATCGATGGTGACGACATCATAAGCGGCATCGCCCGCACCCGCACCGAGACCGGCGCCGGTGACGACGATCTCCGGCGCGGCGGCCCCGGGCTGGGGCGCCTCCTGCGCAAGCAGCGGGCCGGAGCCGACAAGGAGCGGGAAAGCGAGGAGGATGCGCATGGAAGCGCGCCATAGAGGCTCGGACCCGTCGGGCGATAGTAACTTACGGAATGTTTCGGACGCGGGATCGATTGATTGCGCATTTATCATGCCATGCGGCGCGCAACCCGCCTGCCGACATGTGCTCAGGCGCCGGCATACCATTCGTAATTGGCATTATCCTCCCAATAGCCGCCCTTGCCGCCATTGACCGCCGCTAGGCTCGCCACCGCTTCGATCCGCTCGACATATTTCGCCTGCTTGTAGCCGAGCTGGCGCTCCACCCGCAGGCGCAGCGGCGCGCCGTTGGGGACCGGCAGGAGATGGTCGTTCATTCCCCAGGCGAGGATCGTCTGAGGATGGAAGGCGTCCACCAGGTCGATGCTCTCATAATAGCGGACCGGGCCGTAATTGTCGGCGCAGTGGAAGACGATGTAGCGGGCGTCCTGGCGCAGCCCGGCCTGGTCGAGCAGCAGCTTGAGCGGCACGCCGTGCCATTTGGCGATCGCGCTCCAGCCTTCGACGCAATCGTGGCGGGTGATCTGGGTGCGGGCCGGCATGCGGCCGATCTGTGCTAGCGACAGCGACAGCGGTCGGCGAACCAGCCCGTCCACGCTCAGCCGCCAGTCGACGAATCGGCGGGCGGCGTGGGCGGCATAGTCGGGCGAAGACGGCATCGCCGTGCCGTTCGAGCGGAAGAAGGGCGAGCGATCGGCGCCGGCGAACTCGGGCGCGAGCGCGGCGCGGTTGCTGACGAGGCGCTGGCCGCGCATCGTCAGCTTCTCGCCGTTGCCCAGCAGCGACTGAAAGGTGCTGCTCTCGTTCAGCTTGTCGCAGCCGGACAGGATCAGGCCGCCAGCGCCGGCGCCGATCGCGCCGAGCAGGCGGCGGCGGCCGATGCTCATCGCGGTTCCTCCCCGTGGCGCGAGACCGGCAGGCGGTAGCGGCCGGTGACCATCGACCGCACCTCGTTGATCGGCCCGGCAAGGACGACCATGACGACGTGGACGACGATGAACGCGACGACCAGCGCCATCGCCAGAAAATGGATCGACCGCGCCGACTGGCGTCCGCCGAACAGGTCGAGCAGCCACGGCCAGGCCGCGTCCATGCCGGGCGACATGGCGAGGCCGGTAAGCACCAGCAGCGGCAGCAGGACGAACAGCACGCCGACATAGCTGAGCTTCTGGAGCACGTTGTAGGTCGCCGCCGCCTCGCCGGTCGGCAGCCGCAGCCGCGCATGATCCTTGATGTCCTGCCAAAGATGGCGCGGCGCGAGTTCGCGGCGGGTCGGCAGCAGGTCGCCGGCCACATGCCGGTTGGCGACGCTCACCGCCCAATAGCCGAGACCGCCGATCACCAGCAGCCAGGCGAAGGCGAGATGCCAGCGGCGCGCATCCGCCAGGCTGTAGTAGGACGGGATCGTCGCCCAACCCGGAAAGGCGTGCGTCTGCACCTGTCCATGGGCGTCGGTCCAGCGGCCGAGCACGCCGGTGGTCGGCACCTGCACGCTGCCGATCTGGACGATGCCGCGGGTGCCCATCGATCCGATCTGCAGCCAGGCATGATCGGCGTTCGCGCCATATTTGCCCCAATAGAGGCGGGGATGCGCGTTGAAGATCATCAGGCCGCTCATGATCATCACGAACACGACGACGACATTGTACCAATGCCACAGCCGCGTCACCAGCCGGTGGCGGTAGACCGTTCGCCGCGGCGTGACGCCGGCATCCATCGTCGCTTCGGTCATGCTCGATCCTCCGGTCCCGGTCGTGTGTAGTCCGATGCACAGCGAGTGGCGATCTCGCGCGGCCGGGGCGATGCGTGGCCATGTCGGCAACGCCGTGAAGCGCGTCTGAACGCGTGGTAACTTTCCGCGCGGATGACCGTTTCCCCCTCCAACCTCGCGCTGCGACGCGACGAACCTGGGGGGCGAAGATGCTGCGCGAACAGGATGATATTGCCGCTGACGCGGCGGCTGCCGGCGGCGCGCCGGTCGCCGAACCGACCCGCGGCGCGCTCGGACCCACCGTCGCGCGGCTGGCGGCGACCGGCGGCGACGTGATCGTCGTCGCCATCGACGAGCAGCGCGGCGAGGCGATCGCCCGGGCGCTTGCGACGGCGGTGCCCGATGCCCTCGTCGCCTTCGTGCCTCCCGGCGACAGCCTGCCCGGCGACCCCGCGCCTTCCTCCCCCGCCGTTGCCGGAAGGCGGATGGCGGCGCTGCGCCGGCTGCGGCGACGCGGCCGCTCGCGCGCGATCCTCGTCACTACCGCCGAGGCGGCGAGCAGCCTGGTCTCGCCACCGGAGGCGTTCGATTGCGAGCGACCCGTGGTCGAGGTCGGCGCGGCGCTCGAGCCGGAGCGGCTCGCCGAGGCGCTGAACGCGATCGGCTATTTCGCCGACGGCCGGGTCGACGAGCCCGGCGAGATCGCGGTACGCGGCGGCGTGGTCGACCTGTTTCCGGCCGATGCCGCGCTGCCGGCCCGGATCGATGTCGCCGATGGCCGCGTCGCCGCGATCCGCCGCTTCGATCCGGTCAGCCAGCGCACCGGCGAGGCGCTCGACCGGCTCGAGATCGATGCCGCCGCCGAACCGGCGGCCGGCGCCACCGCCGTCGCCCTCTTCGATCATCTGCCGGACGCCGCCGTCGCGCTGGACATCGGGGTCGAGCGACGGCGCGACGCCTGGCTCGATCTCGCCACCGACAGCGCACGGACACGCCAGCGCAGCGGCGGCGGCGCCGCGGCCGCCGCCATCCTCGACGTCGCGGGCTGGGACGAGGCGATCGCCGGCCGCCGCCGGATCAACCTGGGTCG
>CAXTTP010000021.1:0-19283 GCA_964247195.1 uncultured Sphingomonadaceae bacterium | reverse complement strand
GGCTGACCCGCTCGGTGACCAGCCGGGTCAGTCCCGCCGCGCGGTCGTAGCGCGGCCGCCGCGCCACCCCGGAATCGACGACGATGCGGATGCCGTCGAGCGTCAGGCTGGTTTCGGCGATGCTGGTGGCCAGGACGATCTTGCGGGTGCCGGCGGCCGCGGGGGCGATCGCGGCGCGCTGCTCGGCAGGGTCGAGCGAGCCGTGCAGGCGGTGCAGCGCCACGCCGGGCGGCAACGGCATCAGCCGCTCGGCGGTCCGCTCGATCTCGGCGACGCCGGGCAGGAAGGCGAGCACTCCGCCATCCTCCTCGGCCAGCGCGTGGCGGATGGCGTCGGCCATGCCGTCCTCGATCCGGCGCTCGGCGGCGCGACCGATGTGGCGCAGATCGACGGGAAAGCTGCGGCCTTCGCTGGCGATCAGCGGCGCCGATCCCATCAGCGCGGCGAAGCGCGCGCCGTCCAGCGTCGCCGACATCGCCACCAGCCGCAGGTCGGTGCGCAACGCGCCCTGCGCGTCGAGCGCCAGCGCCAGCCCGAAGTCACTGTCGAGGCTGCGTTCGTGGACTTCGTCGAACAGCACCGCCGAGACACCGGCGAGCTCCGGGTCGGCCTGGATGCGGTTGCGGAAGATGCCCTCGGTGAGCACCAGGATGCGGGTGCTTGCGGATTGCCGGCTGTCGAGCCGGGTCGCATAGCCGATCGTGCCGCCGACCGGCTCACCGGCGAGCGCCGCCATCCGCTCCGCCGCCGCCCGCGCCGCCAGCCGCCGCGGCGACAGCAGCAGGATCCGGCCGTCGCACCACGGCTCGGCGAGCAGCGCCGGCGCCACCGCGGTGGTCTTGCCCGCGCCCGGCGGCGCGACGAGCACGGCGGCGTTGCCGGCGCGCAGCGCGGCCAGCAGGTCGGGCAGGACGGTGTGGATGGGAAGGCCGGTCACGCCTGCGGGTCTAACCGCTTGTCGGCGGGAGCCCAAGCTTCGGGCTTGTTTCGCCCGGCCGGATCGCTACGTCGCACTGCATGGCGGCCGGTGCTCCGGCGCGGAAGGACAAGACGAGAGATGGCGGGCTACAAGGATCCAGCGTTCCAGGACCGCGTCGCGGCGGCCGCTGCGGCCAAGGAGAAGGCGTTGGCGCAGCTCCGCGCGAAGCCGCCGGTCGACCCTGCGGTGCTCGCCGAGCGGAACGCCGCGCGGCTGGCGGCCGAGGCGGCCGCCGCCGAGGAGCGCGCCGCCAAGATCGCCGCCCGCAAGCGCGAGGAAGAAGAGCGCGCCGCCGCCGCAGCCGAAGCGCTCGCTCTGGCCGAGGCCGAGAAGGCCGCCGCCACGCCGACCGAGGCCGAGCTGAAGGCCGCCCGCGACGCCCGCTACGCTGCCCGCAAGAAGCGCAAGAAGTAGCGCCACACAGGCTGCGGCGCCCTGCCCCGCCAGCCTCCTCTATCGGCGGTGTTGTTGATCCTGTTGCATTGCTGCCATTCTGACGACTGATGTATGTCGCGGCATTGGGTGCGCGAGACCGTCCCGATGGCCCGCGGGCTGCCAGGACACAGGGACGGCGGAGAGATCTATGGACGGGTCGGCGAAGCTACGGGAATCGGACGGGCTGGCGCGCGGGTTGATGGCGGACAGCGTGGGCCCGCGGCTCCGGCGTCTGCGCAACCTGCTGTCGACCCGCGCCATAGCGGCGCTCGCCCCGTTCGGGCTGCGCGTGGGCGCATTGACGACGATGACGCTGATCGACGCCAACGAGGGCTGTTCGCAGGTCGAGCTGGCGCGCGAGCTCGGCGTCGACAAGTCGGCGGTCGTCGCGATCGTCGACGAGCTGGAGGCGTGCGGACTGGCGGTGCGCGACCGATCCACCCTCGATCGCCGCCGCAACGAGCTGTCGCTCACGCCTAAGGGCGAGCAGACGATGCGCGCCATGTACAAGATCGCCGACGCCCAGGAAGCGGCGATACGTAGCGCGCTCACGGCGGCCGAGTGGGCGCAACTACAGACGTCGCTGGATCGGGCCTACGACGCGCTGTTCGCCGGCGGCGGCTGAACTCCGCTTCCAGCCCGCGGGCGCAACGCGTTTCAGGGTACCGTCACCGTCGCGAACACGGCATTGCGCAGTTCCGGCTGCGCCTTCAGTTGCGGCAGCACCGTCTTCAGGTCGCCGACCACCACCAGCGTCGCATCCGCCAGCGGGAAGCGGCGCGCCGCCTGCGCCTGCATCTGCTCCGCCGTTACCGCCAGCACGCCCGGAACGTAGCGGTCCAGCCAGTCCTTCGGCAGCCCGAGTTGGTCCCGCGTCGCGATCGAGTCCAGAAGGCCCTCGGTCCAGGCATTCCGGAGCGTGAATAGCCCTGCCAGATAGGTGCGAATGCCCGCCGTCTCCGTCGCCGTCGGCGGCGCTCCCTGCAGGCGCCGCACCTCGGCGTAGATTTCGTGGAGGGAAGCGCCGGTCACCGCCGTCGTCACGTCCGCCGCCTCCAGCCAGTTGGCGTCGTGCGGCCGGTAATCGACATAGCTGTATGGCGAATAGGTGTAGCCCTTGTCCTCGCGGATGTTGAGCGTGATCCGCGACGAGAACGCGCCGCCCAGCAGCGCATCGGTCACCTCAAGCCTCAGCGTGTCGGAGTCGGTCTTCACCGGCACGGGGAAACTCAGGCGCAAGGTCGATTGCGGCGCGCCCGGCCGGTCGACCAGTACCACCTGCGGCCCCGGCTTCGGGTTCGGCAGCGGCGCGTCGCGCGGCGTGCCCGCCGTCCAGCCGCCGAACGCGGCCTTCGTCGCCGCCTTCACCGCCGCCGCATCGAAGCGGCCGGCGACATAGAGATGCGCGCGGCCGGCGCCGAAATTGGCATCGTGGAAGGCCCTCGTTGCGGCCAGCGTATAGCCGCCGATCCGCGCCGCGGTCGGGATCGCGCCATACGGATGGTCCGGGCCGAACAGAGCGCGATCGAGCGCACGGTCGGCGACCGGGCCGGGCTGTGACATCTCGACGCTGAGCTCGCGCAGCCGGTTCGCCTTGACCCGGTCGAACGCATCGGCCGGGAAGGTCGGGCGGATCGCGACGTCGGCGACGAGCGCGATCGCGTCCGCGGCATGCTCGGAAAGCACGCCGAGCTCGATCGTCGTCTGGTGATTGCCTTCATCGACCGCGAGATCGCCCCCCATCGCCGCCGCTGCCTCGGCCAGTTGCGTCGCGCTGCGGCTGCCCGCGCCCTCCTTCAGCATGTCGGCGGCCAGCGATCCCAGCGCCGCATCCCGGCCGCCGTCGAGTTCGCCGGCATCCACGGCGAGGCGCACCACCGCCTTGGGAGTCACGCCGAACCGGACCAGCGTCACCTGCAGACCGTTGGCGAGCGTGTAGCTCTCGCTCGCGGGCAGGTGGAAGGGTTTCGGCGCGCCGACCGGAGGCGCCGCCGGATAGGCGAGCCCGGGGGCGGCGGCGAGGAACAGGGCCAGCGCGCCCCCGCGGAGCAGCAGGACCATCACTTCGCCTCCTTCGCGCCGGCTTCGATCCGGAAGATCGATCGGTTGGTGGGCCGCAGATATTCCTGCGCCGTCTTCTGCATCAGCGCCGGCGTGACCCTGGCGAAGCCGTCCTCGAGATGATTGACCCGCCCCGGATCGTCGTCGAACAGCGCGAACACCGCGAGCGCGTCGACCAGGCCGAGATGCCCCGGCGAATCGATCGTGCCGTAGAGCGCCGAACGCAGCTTCGTGCGCGCCCGCGCCAGTTCGTCCGCCGACACCGGATGGGTGCGGACATCCTCGATCGCGTCGTTGACCGCCGTCGTGATCGTCGCGTCGCTCACGGTCGCATCGTGCGTGAACGAGAAGGTCCACAGCATCGGCCCGCGATAGTTGAACATGGTGCCGAGATCGCTGTTGATCCCGCCGGAGAAGCGGCTGGCGATGCCGGTCTGCTGGACGAGCTTCTGGTAGAGCCGGCTGTCCTGCCCCTGTGCCAGCACCTGATCGAGGAGGCCCATCGCATACCATTCCGGCGTGCCGCGATCGGGCATGTGATAGCCGGCGGCGAAGCCCGGCTTGGGCGCAAGCGGATCGATCCGGGAACGGCTACGCTCCTCGGTCTGGCGCGGTTCGGCGAGGTCGGGCAGCGCGACCGGCGGCCCCTTGGCGACCGGGCCGAAATATGTCGCGATCATCTGCTTGGTCGCGGCATAGTCGATGTCGCCGACCACCACGAGCACGGCGTTGTTCGGCCGGTAGTAGCTCGACCAGAAGCTTTTTGCGTCAGCAACCGTCGCCGCCTCGATCTCCTTCAGCTCGCCGTAGAAATTGTGGCTGTTGTACCAGTTGGTGTTGGCCAGCATCGGCATGTCGATCCACGGCCAGCTGCCATAAGGCTGGTTGAGGACGTTGACCTTCACCTCGTTGCCAACCACGCCCTGCTGGTTCTTGAGCACGGCATCGCTGATCACGGGCCGCGCCATGCGGTCCGCGTCCAGCCACAGCATGCGCGCCAGCGCGCTCGACGGCACCACCTCATAGTAATTCGTGAAGTCGAACCGGGTCGAGCCGTTGTTCACGCCGCCCGAATTGGTGACCGTCTGGTCGAACACGCCCTTCGGCGCGTTTTCCGATCCCTGGAACATCAGATGCTCGAACAGGTGGGCAAAGCCGGTCTTGTCGCGCGGCTCGACGCGGAAGCCGATGCCGTAATAGACCGCCGCGGTCACGATCGGCGCAGTAGCGTCGCGCGACAGCACCACCTTGAGGCCGTTCGGCAGCGTATAATATTGAAGATCGACGGCGAGCTTCGCCGGTGCCGGCGACGCGCCGGCGGCGAACGCCGGAGCCGTCATCACCGCTCCCGCCATCAGCGTAGCTAGCAACCAGTTCCGCATCCGCGATCCCTCCGCCCCGTCTTGCATTGCTAGTAAGGCGCGGCACCTTCTTGCAAGCCTTGGCATCGCGGCAGCGGCCAGGAATTTGCACCACCGTTAACGATGTCGCCCGGTGTGCCTGGCAACGGTCCGCCGCAGCGCGCCGGCACTTGGTCGACGCGCCGTTTCCCATCTGGAACGATCCCATGATACCCACGTTCGGTCGGCGCGATTGCGGGTGAGAGAGCCCGTGGCGGCCAAGGGAGACTGCGATGAGAACAACCCGTCTGGCGATATTGCTCGCTGGTACCATCACGCTCGGCGCGTGTGCCGAGCATCCTGCGCCGATTGCGCCAGCGCCGCCCGTTGGGCCCGGCGCCATCGTCGGCACCACTGCGGCGGATCGCGACGGCGACGGCATCGCTGACGGCTATTACACGTCGGACGGCATCTACCACGCATTCATCGCGCCGCCCTGCCCGCCCCCGCCCCCACCCCCGCCGCCGAAGCGCACCGGGGAACGCGGCTGATCGACGTAACGCAAGCGGCGCGGCGGCGACGCCGCGCCGGCCAGCGCCGGTCCGTTGGGCAGCGCCTGCTTGCGCAGGCCTGCCTGACAGCGGCCTTATCCTTGATCGCGATGCCAACCCTCGCGGCGGAACCTGCCCCGTCGACGGCGACGCCGGCCTTCGGCGGCGTTGCCGTGGCGATCCGGTTCCTGGCCCACGGCAGGCTCAAGGAGTTCTACCGCGCGCGCGGCTTCTGGCCGCTCTGGGTCCACGACGGGGCAATCGGCCCGGAAGCGGACCGGTTCATCGACCTGCTGGCAAACGCGGATCTGGACGGCCTGAACCCCAAGGACTACGCGCCGGCAAAGCTGCGCCAAACGGTCGGGGATGCAGACCGGACCGATCCCGCGACTTTGGCCCGCGCCGAACTCGCGCTCTCACAGGCGTTCGCGGGGTTTGTGCGCGACATGCGCCGCGCGCCGCAGGTCAAGATCACCTACCTCGACCGCGAGCTGATACCGGCCAAGCAGACCGATGCCGACATATTGCGCGCAGCCGCGCTGGCGCCGTCCTTCCCGGATTATGTGAAGTCGGTCGGCTGGATGAGCCCGATCTACCTGCGGCTGCGCGAGGCACGGGCCGATTTTCGCGACCGCTGGGACGACCTGCCACGCATCGACATCCCGACCGGCCCTCCACTCCGCGCCGGCGCAAAAGGCGAGCGCGTTGCGCTGCTGCGGCGGCGGCTCGGCCTGCCGGACGGCACCAGCTTCGACAAGCCGCTCGGCGTCCGGCTTCGCGCCTTCCAGGCCGATCACGGCCTGCCCGCCGAGGGGCTCGCCGGCGACAAGACCATCGCCGCGTTGAACCGCGATCCGCGTGATTACGACCGGCTGATCCGCCTCAACCTCGAACGGACGCGGCTGCTGCCGGGGCCGTGGACGCGGCACATCGTTGTGGATGCCGCCTCGGCGCGGCTGTGGCTCTATCGCGACGGCAAGGAGCAGGGGACGATGAAGGTCGTCGCCGGCAAGCCCACCGAGCAGACGCCGATGCTCGCCGGCATGGTTCGCTACGCCATCCTCAACCCGTACTGGAACGTGCCGACCGATCTCGCTCAGCACCGCATCGCGCCGAAGATCCTCGCCGGCGCGACACTGACCGGTCTCCGGTTCGAGGCGCTCTCGGACTGGAGCGCCAACCCGCAACTGCTCGATCCGGCGACGATCGACTGGCATGCCGTGGCCGATGGCAGCCAGGAGGTGCGGCTGCGCCAGCTACCCGGCGGCGCCAACGCGATGGGGCGGGTGAAGTTCATGTTTCCCAACAACTTGGGGATCTATCTTCACGACACTCCGGAGAAGCAGCTGATGGCCGAGAAGGATCGCCATTTCAGCTCCGGCTGCGTCCGGCTGGAGGATGCGCCGAGACTCGGCAAATGGCTGTTCGGGAAGCCGCTCGTTGCGCCGTCGGCAGCGCCGGAGCAGCAGGTGCCGCTGCCGGAGCCGGTACGGGTCTACCTGACCTACCTGACGGTCGTTCCGGGCACGGCCGGCATCGCCTTCGTCGACGATGCCTACGGCAGGGACGGCGCGGGCGAGCGGCAGCTCGCGCGCCGCTGAGGCGACAGGCGGCGCGGGACGCCTTAGCGCCCGCGCCTCCCTTCGCTTACTTGCCGCGCAGCGTGTTGAGCAGCGCCACGCCGATCACGCCGGCCAGAGCCGCGGTCGCGAACGGCCGCTCCTTGGCGAAGCGGGTAACATGATCGGTCAGCGGCGTGATCGCGTCCTTGGCCGAGCCGGCAACCTTCGTCGCCTTGCCGGTGAGCTGGTCGGCGATGCCCGACCCTTGCAGCGAACGATCGCCGGTCAGGTCGCCGGCGGTTTCCTTGATCTTGCCGCCGAGGTCTTGGCCTTCACCCTTGAACGTCGTGGTGTTCATCTGTCTTTCCTTCGCCGATCGACGCCATGTCGGAGGCGTCACGAAGTCAGAACGGACGAACGGCGATCTGGTGCCGTGACTACCGTGACAGGTCAGATCGCCTGGGCCGCCGCCCAGCCGCTCGCCCACGCCCACTGGAAATTATAACCGCCGAGCCAGCCGGTGACGTCGACCGCCTCGCCGATCGCATGCAGGCCCGGCACGCGCCGCGCCGCCATGGTCTGCGACGAGAGGTCGGCCGTGCTGATGCCGCCGGCGGTCACCTCGGCCTTGACGAAACCCTCGCTGCCGTTCGGCGTGAAGCGCCAGTCGGCGAGCATCCGCTCCACCTCCAGCAACCTGGCGTCGGTGAGCATGGCCAGCTCGGCGGTCGCGCCGATCCGTTCGGCCAGCGCCTCGGCAAGCCGTGCCGGCAGGTGGGAAGCGAGCAGCTTACGCAGCGTCGTCCGCGGCTGCGCACGCTTGGCCGCGCGCGCCCAGCCCGGATCGAGCGTCGGCAGGAAATCGATGCCGATCGCGACGCCGCTGCGCCAGAAGGAGGACAGCTGCAGGATCGCCGGACCGGAGAGGCCGCGATGCGTGAACAGCGCCGCCTCGCGGAACGCCGCCTTGCCGCAGCGCGCGGTCACGTCCGCCGACACCCCCGACAGCAGGCGGAACAACGCCTCGCCGCCGCCGAGCGTGAGCGGCACGAGGGCGGGGCGCGGCTCGACGATCCGGAGGCCGAAGCGCCGGCCCAGATCATAGGCGAAGCCAGTCGCGCCGAGCTTGGGGATCGAAGGTCCGCCGGTGGCGATCACCAGCGCCGGCGCCGCGACGATCCGGTCGCCCAGCGCGACGCGGAAGCGGCCGTCGCCATGTTCGACGCTGGCGATGGACTGCCCGAGGGCGAGCTCGACGCCGCCGCGCGCGCATTCGGCGACCAGCATGTCGACGATCTGCCGTGCCGAGCCGTCGCAGAAGAGCTGCCCCAGCGCCTTCTCGTGCCAGGCGATGCCGTAGCGCTCGACCAGCGCGACGAAGTCCTCCGGCCGGTAGCGGCCGAGCGCCGACTTCGCGAAATGCGGGTTGGCCGAGAGGAAGCGGTCGGGCGCGGTGTGGAGGTTGGTGAAGTTGCAGCGGCCGCCGCCCGAGATCAGGATCTTGTTGCCCGGCCGGTCGGCATGGTCGACGAGCAGGACGCGCCGCCCGCGCTCGCCGGCGACGGCGGCGCACATCAGTCCGGCGGCGCCCGCGCCGAGCACGATCGCGTCGTAAGCGCCAGCGACTCGGGACGATGTCATCGCGTCACGCGGTCATGCGGAGCGCCATCGCCTCGGCGACCTTGATGCCGTCGATCGCCGCCGAGAGGATGCCGCCCGCATAGCCCGCGCCTTCGCCGGCGGGGTAGAGGCCGGCAGTGTTGAGGCTTTGGAAATCCCGGCCGCGCGTGATCCGCACCGGCGAGGAGGTGCGCGTCTCGACTCCGGTCATCACGGCGTCCGGATGATCGTAATTGGCGATCTGGCGCCCGAACACCGGCAGCGCCTCGCGGATCGCCGCGATCGCGAACGGCGGCAGGCATTCGGCGAGGTCGGTGAGATGCACGCCGGGCTGGTAGGACGGCGTTACCGCGCCGAGTGCGGTCGAAGGCCGCCCGGCGATCAGGTCGCCAATCGTCTGCCCCGGCGCCGCATAGGTCGAGCCGCCGGCGACGAACGCGCGGCTCTCGAGATCGCGCTGCAGATCGATGCCCGCGAGCGGATGGCCGGGATAGTCCCGGGCGGGATCGATGCCGACGACGAGCCCTGAATTGGCGTTGAACTCGGCGCGCGAATATTGGCTCATGCCGTTGGTGACGACGCGGCCCGGCTCCGAAGTCGCGGCGACGACCCGGCCGCCCGGACACATGCAGAAGCTGTAGACGGTGCGGCCGTTCGCGCAATGATGCGAGAGCGTATAGGCCGCCGCGCCCAGATCGGGATGGCCGGCGCAGGCGCCGAACCGTGCCCGGTCGATCCAGGATTGCGGATGCTCGATCCGCACCCCGATCGAGAACGGCTTGGCCTCGACATGGACGCCGCGCTCGTGGAGCATGCGGAAGGTGTCGCGCGCGCTGTGGCCGACCGCGAGCACGACCTGCTCCGCCGCCAGATGGTCACCGGTCGCGAGGTGCAGGCCCATCAGGCGGCGCTCGCCGTTGCCGCCGACGGCGATATCGAGATCCTCGACGCGGGCGCCGAAGCGATATTCGCCGCCCAACCCCTCGATCGTCTCCCGCATGCTCTCGACCATCGTGACGAGGCGGAAGGTGCCGATGTGCGGATGCGCCTCGGTCAGGATCTCGGGCGGAGCGCCGGCCTTGACGAACTCGGTCAGCACCTTGCGGCCGAGGTGGCGGGGATCCTTGATCTGGCTCCACAGCTTGCCGTCGGAGAAGGTACCGGCACCGCCTTCGCCGAACTGGACATTCGATTCCGGGTCGAGCACGCCGCGCCGCCACAGGCCCCAGGTGTCCTTCGTCCGTTCGCGCACCAGCTTGCCGCGATCGAGGATGATCGGGCGGAAGCCCATCTGGGCAAGGATCAGTCCGGCGAACAGGCCGCATGGGCCGGCGCCGATCACCACCGGGCGGGATGCGCCGGCGGGCGCGCGGGCGACGAAGCGATAGGCCGTGTCCGGCGTCGGCCGGATCTGGGCGTCGCCGGCGTGGCGGGCGAGGATGGCGGCCTCGTCGACGAGCGTCACGTCCACCGAATAGACCATCAGGATCGCCGATCTGCGACGCGCGTCGTTGGCCCGGCGCGCGATCGTGAAATCGAGCAGCGCGCCGGCCGCGATCCCCAGCCGCGCGCAGATCGCAGCCGGGAGCGCGTCCTCGGCATGGCCGAGCGGCAGCTTCAGTTCGGTCAGGCGGAGCATGACGGCCGCCATAGCGCAGGTGCCGAGGTCGAGGCCACCACCGGCATCGCATCGACTGTATTGCTCCGACAACACAGTTGACGTAGATGTTCTCGTCCTTTCGGGAGAAGCCTGATGCAGAGCCGTGCCACGATCCTGATCCTGCCGATGCTGGCATTGCTCGCCGGCTGCCATGCCACTTCGAAGGACGGTGATGCCGGCGCCGAACAGGGCGTCAGCATCTCGGTCAAGGACGATGACGGGGGCGACACGAAGGTCGCGGCGACCGCGCAGGGGGTATCGGTCAATGCGCCGGGCTTCTCCGGCAAGCTCAACCTGCCCGGCTTGAGCATCGGCGGCGACGACATCGATCTCGACGGGATGAAGCTCTATCCCGGCTCCAAGGTGACCGGTGTCGACGTCGATGCCCATGGCGAGGACAAGGGGCTCGTGCGCATCGCCTTCAGGAGCGATGCGGCCCCCGCAAAGATCGTCGATTATTACCGCACTGCCGCTACCGACGCGGGCTATCAGCTGGCGGCGGCCGGCGCCGGATCGGACCAGGCGCTGAGCGGCACCAAGAGCGGCGGCAAGCATTTCGCGTTGAGCGTCAAGCCCGGCGCGTCCGGCGCCACCGGCACGATCCTGATGAGCGGCAGCTGACCTCGGGACGGTTTAGCGCTTGCTTACCAGTTGGGGTATAGATCGCGCGAAGGATGGACGGCGCGGGACGGCGGATGGCGGAGACGGAAGCACGGCCGCGATCGGCGGTGAGCACGGGCGTCGGCATCGCCGGGCTGGTCGGGCTCGGTGCGTGGATACTCGTGGCACGCTGGTTCGCCATGGACGGGCCGCTCGCGGGGCTGGCCGCGGTGGCCTGCTGCGGTGTGCCGATGGTGCTCTGGTCGCTGCTGGTCGATCGCGTCCACCGCCATGCCACCACCGGGCTCGACTGGTCGCGGCCGCTGCTGCCGTGGCGCGACACGATCGACATCAGCCTCGTCAAGCTTACCGGGCTGTGGGCGACATGGGCGGGGATCGCGATCTTCTACTGCGTCGGCCGCTGGTATTGGGACGGCAGCTATCTGTTCGCGATGTACGTGCTGCAGGGCTCGGCACCGCTGCTGCTCGCGATCTCGATCCCCTACGTGCTCTGGATCGACCGGCGGCTGACCGAGCCGCGCGATGGGGCCTACGCCTTCGGCCAGCTGCTGCTGGGCCAGGGGGTGCCGGACCGCGCCGCGCTGATCGAGCATTTTCGCAGCTGGACGGTGAAGGGCTTTTTCCTCGCCTTCATGATCTCGATCGTGCCGGGCAATTTCCGTGACGTGATCCAGGCCCCCGCGGCGCAGATGCTCGATGGGCCGGTGGCGCCGGCGCGCTTCCTGATCGCGCTCATGTTCCTCGTCGACGTCGTCTTCGCCACCGTCGGCTATGTGCTGACCTGCCGGCCGCTCGATGCTCATATCCGCTCGGCCAATCCCTATGCCGCAGGCTGGACGGCGGCCTTGATCTGCTACCCGCCGTTCACGCTGATGACCTCGGGCGGCCCGCTCGACTATCATTCCGGCACCGAGGACTGGACCTACTGGCTCTCGGGTCATCCGCTGGCGCTCGGCGTCGCGGGCAGCGCGCTGGTGCTGCTGACCGGCTTCTATGCCTGGGCGACGGTCGCGTTCGGGCTGCGCTTCTCCAACCTCACCCACCGCGGCATCCTGACGCACGGGCCGTACCGCTGGACCAAGCATCCCGCCTATCTCTCCAAGAACGGCTTCTGGTGGATCCTGACGACGCCGCTGGTCGCAACCACCGGCAGCCTGACCGACATCTTCCGCAACACGGTCACGCTCGCCGCGGTGAGCGGGGTCTATTACTGGCGGGCGCGCACCGAGGAGGCGCATCTCGGCGCCGATCCCGCCTATCGCGCCTATGCCGCGTGGATGGACCGCTACGCGCCAATCCCGCGATTGTTGCGCTTGATCAGCGGCAGGGCGGCGCCGGTGGCCGCCGCGGCGGAATAACCTTAGCAGGAGGGAGCGGGCCATGGCGGAGGAAGGCGCGAGCGGGAACAGCAATGCGGGCACCTCCGCGGAGCTGCGCCAAGCGAAGGACCGTCTCGCAGCCGAGCATAGCCGGATTGCCGAATTGGTGAGCAGCAGGCTCGCGGGCTCGGCCAAGAGCTTCGACATCGTGCTCGCGGATGGCACGCATGCCGGTGCGGTCTCCGCCGCTGACTACGCCTTCCGTTTCCCGCGGCTGGTCTGGACCGTGGCGGCGTTCGATCCGGCCAATGGCGGGCTCGGCGCTACCCAGAGCAACTTTCAATCGGGGAACTGGGTGGGCGCCGCTACCCGGATCCTGCCAGACGGCCTCGTCCGCTTCGAGGCCTGGGGCGACATGGGCCTGGACTATCTGCTGCTGCACGAAACCGCGCACACGACGCCGCTCGGCGTGGCGATGAACGCCGACTGCTATGCGCACCGCAACCCGCATGTCGCGTGGGGGCCGGACGATCCGCAATGGGTGAAGAACGAGAAAGTCGCCAACACCATCGCCCGCGTGGTCGCGCAGGAACTGGGGGTACCGTGGTTCCCGTCGGCCGGGGCGGGCTATCGGGTCAGGGAATCCGAGCTGCTGGCTGCCCTTGCCGCCCTTGGCTAGCAGCCTGACTGTCCGCACAGCCCTGATACGGGCCGCCAGCGCTTAGAAGGTCATCTCGTCGTAGATGCGCGACAGGTCGCCACCCCATTCGCCGTGATAGCGATCGAGCAGGCGCTGGGCCGGCACCTTGCCGGAGGCGACGATCTCGCGCAGCGGATCGAGGAAGCCCGCCTCGCTGTCGCCGACGCCGTTGAGCCGGGCGCGCGCGTTGAGGCCGGCGACGGCGATGTCGAGGATCCGCTGTCCGAGCGTCAGCAGCGTCCGTCCGCGCGGCCCCCTCGCGCCGAGCGCCAGCCGGGGCACCTCGTCGCGGATGCGCTGATGATCCTCGATCGTCCAGTGCTTGACCTCGTCCCAAGCCGCGTCGAGCGCCTGATCGTCGTAGAGCAGGCCGACCCAGAAGGCAGGGAGCGCGCAGATCGCGTTCCGGAGGCCGCCGTCGGCGCCGCGCATTTCCAGGAAACTCTTGAGGCGCACTTCCGGAAAGGCGGTCGACAGATGGTCGGCCCAGTCGCCCAGCCGCGGCGTCTCGCCGGGCAGGACCGAGAGCTTGCCGGCGAGGAAGTCGCGGAAGTCGAGGCCGGCGGCGTCGATGTACCTGCCGTCGCGGAAGACGAAGTACATCGGCACGTTCAGCATGTAATCGGCGTAGCGTTCGTAGCCGAATCCGTCCTCGAACACGAACGGCAGCATGCCGGTGCGGTGCCGATCGGTGTCGGTCCAGATGTGGCTGCGATAGGAGAGGAAGCCGTTCGGCTTGCCCTCGGTGAACGGCGAGTTGGCGAACAGCGCGGTGGCGAGCGGCTGAAGCGCCAGCGCCACCCTGAACTTCTTCACCATGTCCGCCTCGGATGCGTAATCGAGGTTGGTCTGGATGGTGCAGGTGCGCAGCATCATGTCGAGCCCCATCGTGCCGACCCGCGGCATATGGTCGAGCATGATCCGGTAGCGGCCCTTGGGCATGATCGGCAGTTCGGCGCGTGTCTTGTCCGGCCACATGCCGACGCCCAGGAACCGCATGCCGAGCTGCTCGCCGATCGCTTTCACCTGCTTGAGGTGGCGTCCGGTCTCGTCGCAGGTCTGGTGCAGATTCTCGAGCGGCGCACCGGA
Source organism: uncultured Sphingomonadaceae bacterium (assembly GCA_964247195.1). Taxonomy (GTDB): domain Bacteria; phylum Pseudomonadota; class Alphaproteobacteria; order Sphingomonadales; family Sphingomonadaceae; genus JAQGLK01. The sequence goes on along the minus strand of CAXTTP010000021.1, from coordinate 5,346 downwards.
CAGTTCGAGCTGGCCGGCCGGCTCGAGGCTGACATTGCCGTCGGCGCCTTCCAGCGCGATGATGTTCTCGCCCTCGTAGACCGGCTTCCAGCCATAGCGGGTCAGGCCGATCAGCAGCGCGTGGATGCCGCCCTTCTCCTCGTAGGAAGGGGCATGGTGATCCGTGATCGCGTAGACGAACTTCTCGTGCTCGGTGCCGATGCGCCAGCGTTCGGGTGGCTTTTCCCCGTTCGCGAACAAGGCGATCAGGTCGTCACGCGACTCGATGGGCGGATCCTCGCCTTCTTCGGCTTTCCTGGTGCTCATGGGCGGCCCATAGCGATGTGGCCGGCCCCCCGCCAGACGCTAAAGATGAGGACCCGCGCGCGCGATCAGGCGCGAACCGGCCAGTCGCCCACCGCCGTCATCCACAGGCTGATCGCCGCCGCCGCCGCGGTATCGGCGCGCAGGATCCGCGGGCCGAGGCCGATGCCGGCGGCTTCCGGCAGAGCCCGGATCGCGGCCCGCTCCTCACCTGTGAATCCGCCCTCAGGCCCGATCAGGATCGCTGCCGGCCCCGGCATGGCGACTGCGGCGAGCGGCGCGCCGCCCTCCTCGTCGGCGAACAGCAGCTGGCGCCCGGCCGGCCAGGCGGCGAGGAGCGCGTCAAGCTTGATCGGCTCGGCCAGTTCGGGGAGCGCGGTGCGGCCGCATTGCTCCGCCGCCTCGATCATGTGCGCGCGCAGCCGGTCGAGGTTGAGCCGGTCGACCACCGTGCGCCGGGTCAGCACCGGCACCAGCCGCGCCACACCGAGCTCGCACGCCTTCTCCGCTACCCAGTCGATCCGCCCCTTGCGGATCGGGGCGGCGAGCAGCCAGAGGTCGGGCACCGCCTCGCGCGGGGCGATCTGCGCCACGACGGCGAGCCGCACCCGGCGCTTGCCCGCCTCGACCGCCTCGGCCAGCCACTCTCCGCTGCGATCGTCGAACAGCCGCACCTGCCCGCCCGGCTTCAGCCGCATCACCGAGCTCCACCATCTCGCCGGCAGCGAGCGGCCGGTCGACGAACAGGCGGGGAAGGCTGGCGGGCGGCCAGGCAGGGGTGGCGGTCATGGCCGTTTCCCTCCCCTACCAGGCAGGCTAGGGCAAGGGGATGATCGAGATCGTTCCCGACAGCGAAGGGCGAGGCGTCGTCGCGGCGCTGCCCTCCCGCCTCCGCCCGTTCGTGCTGCTGGCGCGCTTCGACCGGCCGATCGGCGCGTGGCTGCTGTTCTGGCCCGGCGCCTGGGCGATCGCGCTCGCCGGCGGGCTGGCGCGCGATCCGTGGCTGATCGCCTGGTTCGCGCTCGGCGCGCTGGCGATGCGCGGTGCCGGCTGCGTCTACAACGACATCGTCGACCGCGATCTCGACGCCCGCGTCGCCCGCACCCGCGATCGCCCGCTCGCGAGCGGGCGGGTATCGCTCGCGGCGGCATGGGCCTTCCTCGTCGGGCTGAGCCTGGTCGGGCTGATCGTGCTGCTGCGCCTCGACACTTTCGCGCAGATCGTGGCGCTGGCGAGCCTGGCACCGGTCGCCGCCTATCCGTTTATGAAGCGGATCACCTGGTGGCCGCAGGCGTGGCTCGGCATCGTCTTCTCGTGGGCGGCGCTGGCGGGCTGGGCGGCGGTCGCCGGGCGGTTCGATCCGCCCGCGCTGCTGCTTTATGCCGGCTCGATCGCGTGGGTGATCGGTTACGACACGATCTACGCGCTGCAGGACGTCGAGGACGATGCGCTGGCAGGCGTCCGATCCTCGGCGCGCGCGCTCGGCCGCCACGCCCGCGCCGGCGTCGCCGGCTTCTATGCGGTCGCCGTCCTGCTCTGGGCCGCCGCCTTCTGGCGGATCCGCCCGGACGGGCTCGCGCTGATCGCGCTGGTGCCGGTAGCGGCGCAGCTCGCCTGGCAGGTGGCGCGGCTGCGCCCCGAGGACGGCAGCGATGCGCTCGCGCGGGTTCGCGCCAACCGCTTCGCCGGCTTCCTGATGTTTCTCGCCTGCGCCGTCGTCGGATCGTCCGGCTAGCGGTCGCGGCCTTTGACCTTGCCGCCCGCGGCTCCTAAGTCCCCGCGATGCTGACCGTTGCCGACGCCACCGCCCGCGCCTCCGATCTCGTCGCCGCCGCCAGGACCGCTGGCGCCGACGCCGCCGACGCGCTCTATTTCGGGGACGGCTCCACCCAGGTCCAGGTCCGCTTGGGCAAGCTCGAGGACGTCGAACGATCCGAGGGCGAGGAGATCGGCCTGCGCCTGTTCTTCGGCCGCCGCTCGGCGAGCGTCTCGTCCTCCGACCTGTCGGCGGACGCGCTCGCCGCGCTCGTCGATCGCGCCGTGGCGATGGCGCGCGAGGCGCCCGAGGATCCCTATGCCGGCCTCGCCCCCGAGGACCGGCTGCTGCGCGGCGATGCGGCCTTTGTCGATAGCGACGACGGCGGCGATCCCGCGCCGGCGGAGCTCCGTGCCCGGGCCACCGCCGCCGAGGACGCCGCCCGCACCGTCGGCGGCGTCACCAACAGCGAGGGCGGCAGCGCCAGCGCCAGCCGCACCGTCACCGCCTTCGCCACCAGCCATGGCTTTGCCCGCGGCTACAGCACCAGCGGCTATGGCTGCTCCGCGAGCGTCATCGCCGGCGAAGGCGGCGGCATGCAGCGCGACTACGCCTTTCATTCCGCCCGCCACGGCGAGGACCTCGAGGATCCCGCCGCGATCGGCCGCCGCGCCGGCGAGCGCGCGGTCGCGCGGCTCAATCCGGGCAAGCTCGCCAGCGGCCAGATGCCGGTCTTCTTCGATCCGCGCGTGGGCTCCAGCCTGCTCGGCCATTTCGCCGGGGCGATCACCGGATCGTCGGTAGCGCGACGCACCAGCTTCCTGCTCGGCCGGATGGGCGATCAGGTGTTCGCGCCCGGCGTGACGATCCGCGACGACCCGCACCGGCTCAGGGGCCTGCGCTCCAAGCCCTTCGACGGCGAGGGCCTGGCGACGACGCCGCGCGATCTCGTTGCCGGCGGCGTGCTCGCCTCCTGGCTGATCGAGAGCGCGTCCGGCCGCCAGCTCGGCCTGCCGCCCACCGGCCATGCGACCCGCGGCATCAGCGGCGCGCCGGGAGCGGGAACCACCAACCTCTATCTCGCCGCCGGCACCGCCGCGCCCGAAGAACTCATGTCGGATGTGAAGGTCGGGATCTACGTTACCGAGCTGATCGGCCAGGGGGTGAATGGGGTGACCGGCGACTACAGTCGCGGCGCATCGGGCTTCGTGATCCGTGAAGGCGCGCTCGCCGAGTCCGTCGCCGAGATCACGATCGCCGGCAATCTCAAGGACATGTTCCTGAATCTTCATGCCGCGAGCGATCTCGTCTTCCGCCGTGCGGTGGACGTGCCGACGATCCGCGTCGAGGGCATGATGGTCGCTGGTGCCTGAAACCCTGCTGGATGCGGTGAGCGCGGTCACGGCGGAAGTCGGGCGCATGGTCCACGCGCGCTGGAGCGGCGACTTCCGGCGATGGGAGAAGGTGCCCGGCCATCCCGTCTGCGATGTCGACCTCGAAGCGGACGCTATGCTGCGCGAGCGGCTGACGCTGCTCGATCCCGAAGCGGGCTGGCTTTCCGAGGAGACCGCCGACAGCGCCGAGAGGCTCACCCGTAGCCGGCTGTGGCTGGTCGATCCGATCGACGGCACCCGCGACTTCCTGCGCGGCCGCGACGGGTGGTGCGTCTCGGTCGCTCTCGCCGGGGGCGGCCGGCCGCTGATAGGCGTACTCGGCGCACCGGCGCGCGGCGAGCACTGGCGGGCGGCGGCGGGCGGCGGCGCGTGGCGCAACGGCGAGCGGCTCCATGTCGCCGGCCGCACCACATTGCCCGGAGCGCGGGTGCCGGCCGATACGCTGCCGAAGATCGACTCGGATCTCGTGGCGGTGGCGCGGCCCAACTCGATCGCGCTCCGCATCGCGATGGTCGCGGCCGGCGCCGCCGACCTGCTCGCGACGCTGCGCTGGGGCAACGAATGGGACATCGCCGCGGCGGCGCTGATCGCGCTGGAGGCAGGCGCGACCGTGACCGACGCACGCGGCAATCCGCTCCGCTACAACAGCACGCGCGGCGAGGCGTTCGGTGTGCTGGCGACCGCGCCGGGCATTCACGCCGCCGCGGTCGAGCGCCTCCGGGAGCGGGCGGAGACCGCGATTATCCGATAAACATTCAGATACTTGCCAATGCCTGCTCGAAATCGGCGATAAGATCGTCCGGGTCTTCGACGCCGATCGAGATGCGGACCAGATTGTCGGTGATGCCGAGCGCCTGCTTGCGCGCGTCCGGCACGGACAGGTGGGTCATGCCGGCCGGATGGCTGGCCAGCGTCTCGGTGCCGCCGAGGCTGACCGCAAGCTTGGCGATGCTGAGTGCATCGAGGAAGGCGAACGCCTCGGCTTCACCGCCGTTCAGGTAGAGCGAGAAGGTCGATCCCGCGCCGACGCAATGGCGGCTGAAGATGTCGGCCTGCCGGTCGTCCTCGAGGAAGCCGAGATAGCCGACCCGGGCGACCTTGGGATGGCCGCGCAGCCATGCGCAGACCTTCGCCGCATTCTCGCCGGCGCGGGTCATCCTGAGCTCGAGCGTCTCAAGGCTACGCAGCAGCATCCAGGCGGAGTGCGGATCGGTGATCGTGCCGATCGTGTTGCGCATTGCCCGGATCGGATCGAGCGCCGCCTTGGCGCCGGTCACGCCGCCGGCGACGAGATCGCTGTGGCCGCCGGCGTATTTGGTCAGCGAGTAGAGGACGATGTCGGCGCCGTGACGGAGCGGCTGTTGCCAGAGCGGCCCCAGGAAGGTGTTGTCGATCACGATGGGCGGCCGCTCGGCCTCGCCGAACGCCGCGTTGCGGGCCGCCGCGACGGCCTCGATGTCGACCAGAGCATTGGTCGGATTAGCTGGACTTTCGAGATAGATGAGAGCCACTCTTCCCGCAGCCTTGGCGCGGCCGACGATGGCCGCGATCTCGTCCGGCGCAGCGCCTGCCGGAAAATCGAGCCAGTGCACGCCGAAGCGGCCGAGAACGCGGCCGATCAGCGTCTCGGTCGCGGCGTAGAGTGGTGCGGAGTGGAGGATGGTATCGCCGGGCCGCACCAGCGCCAGCAACACGGTGGTGATCGCGGCCATGCCGGAAGAGAAGGTCAACGCGTCTTCGGCGTCCTCCCAGAGCGCGAGGCGGTCCTCCAGTATCTCCTGGTTGGGCCCGTTGAAGCGCGAATAGACGAGACCGTCGGCGCCGCCGGCGCGCTTGCCCGTAACGCCCTCGAAGTGGCGCTTGCCGGCCGCCGCACTCTCGAACACGAACGTC
>CAXTTP010000020.1:14436-20669 GCA_964247195.1 uncultured Sphingomonadaceae bacterium | reverse complement strand
CCACGGCAGGCGGGGCAGTCCACCGGGTCGCGAAAGCGCGGTGCAGCCGGTCGGCCGATGCGTCCGCGTCGACCGGCAGCAGCAGCGCGCGCTCTCCCTCGCCGCCCCCTAGGTTCGAGCGATCGATGCCGGCGTTCGCCATGACGTGACCGGAGCGATGGCGCGTGATCAGCACATGCGGGACGGCACGCACGACATCCGCCGATTCCGCGAGGACGAGTTCGACGAAGCGCGGATCCTTGTGCGTCGTCTGCGCGAGCGCGACCGCGCGTTCGCCGGGCGTCACGGAGGCCAGATCGACGAACCGCCCCTCGGCCTTCGACACGATCTTCTGCGTGACAACGAGCACGTCGCCGGCACGCGGCTCCAAGCCGGCTGCCGCGAGCGCATCCGCCAGCAGCGGCGCGAGCTCGTCGCCTGGCAGGATCTCGCCAATTCCGGTCAGGGGAATGATTTCTACCATCGCGCGAGCGACATCGTTCACGCGTCCGGTTCGGTCAACGTCCCTGTGATCCGGATGCCGGCGCCGTCGACCTGGTAGGTCCGGTTCAGGAAGATCAGCACCGACGTCAAAGCCTCCGCGGCGGCGGAGTTGGCGAGTGCGCCGCCATGCAGGCCGCGCAGGCCCGCGAGTATGGCCAAGGCGACAACCTTGCCCCTCGCCGCCTTGTCGTCGCCGAAGATCAGCACGTCGCAGCCGACATCATCATCGGTGATGAGCTTGTGCGCGGCGACGTTATGGAAGCCCGACACGACGGTCACGCCCTCGCCGAGCTGCGCCTGCGTGCGCATCGCGGCGGAGCCCTCCTCGGGAAGCTGCACGCGCATGACCCTGGGCGGCATCAACGGCACGGTCGTATCGACGACGATCTTCCCGGCGACGAACGGACGGATCTCGGCAAGCGTGGCCGCCTGGGCAGCGAACGGCACCGTCACGAACACGATGTCGCCCGCGGCGGCGGCATCGGCGTTGGCAAGCCCGGTGAGCCCGAATCCAAGCTCAGCCGCTGCCTGCGCGGCGCTTTCGCTCGATCGGGAACCGATGACCACGCTGCATCCGGCCTTGGCCAGGCGGCGGGCGATCGCGGCGCCCAGCTTGCCGGTTCCGCCGACAACGGCGATCGTGCCATGCGCGCGGGCTGTCGGCCGCGCGCCTTCGGGCGCCACTTCGCTGGCGGGGCCGGACGTATCGTTCACGCGCTACGCTCCTGCGAGTACCGGCTGCGGTCGGTTAACCGCGCCGTAGAGGGTGGTGCGCTCGCGGGCGACGCGCCCGGCGCGCGCGGCGATGCCGACCATGTCGCCGACGTCGCAGAGCTGCCCGTTCACGCCGCCGGCGGCGCGCGTGATCGACTCGTCCATCAGCACGCCACCGAGGTCGTTGGCACCCGCCTGCAGCACCGCGACGACGCCGTCCCTGCCGAGCTTGACCCAGCTCGCCTGGATGTTCGTCACCAGCGGATGGAGCACCAGCCGGGCGATGGCGTGCATCAGCAAGGTCTCGCGCGCGCTGGGGCCGGACCGTGCCCGTCCCTTACGCCAGATCGGCGCTTCCATGTGAACGAACGGCAGCGGCACGAACTCGGTGAAACCGCCGGTCTCCTCCTGCAGATCACGGATCGCGAGCAGGTGACGCGCCCAGTGCCGATAGCCGTCGACGTGGCCGAACATGATCGTCGCGGTCGAGCGAAGCCCCACGCGGTGCGCCGTGCGCATGACCTCGAGCCACTCCGAGGCGCTGACCTTGTCCGGGCAGATGATCGCGCGCACCTCGTCGTCGAGGATCTCGGCCGCGGTGCCCGGCAAGGTGGCGAGGCCCGCATGCCCGAGCCGCGCCAGATAGTCCTCCAGCGGCAGCCCCAGCGTCCGCGCACCATGCGTCACCTCGAGCGGCGAGAAGGCGTGGATATGGATGCCGGGAGCAGCCGCGCGGACCGCGCGCAGCGCGTCGAGGTAGGTGTTGCCGTCATAGGCCGGATGGATGCCGCCCTGAAGACAGACTTCGGTGGCGCCGCGATCCCACGCCTCCGCGGCGCGCCGCCCGACTTCGGCCATGTCCAGGCGATAGGCGGGTCCACGCATGTCGCGCGTGCTGCCTTTGGAAAAAGCGCAGAACCCGCAATGATACAGGCAGATGTTGGTATAGTTGATATTGCGGTTGACCACGTAGGTGGAGGCATCGCCGACCGCCGCATGGCGCAGCGCGTCCGCGGCATCGGCGATCCGCGCGACATCGGGCCCGTCCGCCGCGAACAGCCGCTCGATCTGCGCCTCGTCGAGCCGGTCTCCCGCGCGCGCTACCGACAGCATCGCCTCGATCGTCGCCGAGCCGGCGGTCTGTCCCCGCGCCCGGTCTGCCGGCATCGGCATGTCCGTTCCCGGGCGCCAGTTCTCCAGTATCGGCAGGCCGCGCGCGTCCGTGCTCCGCCGCACGACCGTGGCGAGCCGCGGCTCAAGCCAGCGATCCGGCGCGCGCGCGAAGGCCGGGCCGATCGCGAGGCGCTGGCGGAGGACGCGGCCGCTCTCCGCGGTAGCCCGTTCGAGTGCGTCGAGGTGCGGCCAGGGCGCCTCCGGATTGACGTGGTCCGGCGTCACCGGCGACACGCCGCCCCAGTCGTTGACGCCTGCGGCGAGCAGCTGGCCGAGATCCTGCGGACGATGCAGGTTCGGCGGCGCCTGGATCACCATCTCCGGTCCCAGGATCAGCCGAGCGGCGGCGATTGTCCACAGATGCTCGTCCAACGCTGGCTCCGGATGGTCGGCCATCCGCGTACCCGCTTTGGCGCGAAAATTCTGGACGATCACCTCTTGGATATGGCCGTGCCGGCGATGCGCGTCGCGGATCGCGACGAGCGCCTCGATGCGTTCGGGGCGGGTCTCGCCGATGCCGATCAAGAGCCCGGTGGTGAACGCGACGCGGTTGCGCCCGGCCGCCTCGATCGCCTCCAGCCGTAGCGCCGGCAGCTTGTCGGGCGAACCATGATGAGGCCCGCCTCTCCGCGAGAGGCGCTCCGACACCGTCTCGAGCATCAGCCCCATCGATGCCGCGACCGGACGGAGCGCGATATAGTCCGCATCGTCCATCAGGCCCGGGTTGAGGTGCGGCAGCAACCCGGTCTCGTCGAGCACGAGCGCGGCCGCCTCGCGCAGATAGGACAGCGTCGTCTTGTGACCAAGCGCGGCCAGAGCCGCACGCGCGGCGGGGTAACGCTCCTCGGGGCGGTCGCCGAGCGTGAACAACGCTTCGCGACAGCCGGCCTCGACGCCTGCACGCGCGATCGCCAGCACCGCGGCGGGATCGAGATAGGCGGTTGCGACACGGCGCGGCGTAGTCGCGAAAGTGCAATAATGGCAGACGTCGCGACAAAGCTGCGTCAGCGGAATGAACACCTTGCGCGAATAGGTGACGAGCGGGCCGAACCCGTCGATCGTCATCGGCTCGGCCAGGGCGATCAGATCGCCGGTGCGCGCCGCGACGAGCCGATCGATCCACTCGGCGGAAGGCGCGTCGTGCGCGATTTCGAACCTCACCGCCACGTCGTACCTCGTCCAATCTCGTCGCCGCTACGCACAACTACCGGAGAAGCGGCGGGCACGTCCACGTCGGATCCGTCGATCACTGGCGACGCTAGCCGCCAGTGCCCTTGGTTCGCCTGCCCGAAGGAAGGGTCGCGCGGCGGGGTTGGACGGTGCTGCGCTGGATCCTCTGCCGCCTGCCCTAGTGCTGGAACCGGCGTGCGAACCCCGCCACCCGCTCGGCGACCTGCGCGCTGCGTCCCGCGAGATCGACGCGCGGCACGTCCGGCGGCAGCGCAAGCGCATCCAGCCGATACGGCTCGACGGATCGAACCAGCGTCGCCGGGTCGACGCCTGCCGGCAGGCCCTGCCAGCGCAGCAGGAGCCAGCCTTCCTCCAGCCCGGACGTGTCGATCCAGTTGTGGACGCCCGGATCCCGCGCCGCGACGACATAGGTATAGCTGCCATCGCTACTGGCGCGGGCCTGCGCCCGGTTGAGGCTGGCGAGGCGGAGAACGGGATCGGGCGAGATCGTCCACGGATCGGAGATCTGGAAGCCGGTATAAGCCGCGCCCCCGTCGATCGTCGTGACGACCAGCGCCTCGTCGCCGGAAAGGCGGAAGCGACCGCCGTAGAGGAATCCCCAGCCGCCGGGGCGTCCGATCGGGCCGATCAGCCGGTTCGGCTCGGGCGACCCGAGGAAATCGTCCTTGAAGCTGCGCCAGAAGTGCATCCAGACCGGCGCGGAAGCGACGATGTCGGCAGCCATCGCCGCCTCGTCGCGCGGCGGTGGTGCAGGCGGCCCGGCGATCCGCTCGATCGTCAGCTCGGCCTGATCCTGGGTCCAGTCCGCCATGCTGTCGCGCGAGAACAGCCATAAGCTTCCGGGTTCGGTGCGGAGCTGGTTGGGCCCATCCGCCTCCGGCCCGACCGTGACGGTGAAGCGCCCGTCGGCATCGGCCACGATCGCCTGCGAGGTCAGTGCGCCGAGGGTCCGGCCGATCCCGGCATAGCCGTCGAAATCGGTAACGAGCTCGAGCGTCAGCTGCGCCGCGGGGGCGCTGAAACGGCCCGAGATGCGATAGGTCGACGCGCCGTCGATCGCCATCTCGCGATTGCTGTTGTCGGGATTGTCGATCGCGACGGCGGCGCCCGGGTAGATGTGGCTGAACCAGCGACGCGGCGGATTGTACACGTTCCAGACCACCTGCGGGCGCCACGGATCGGCATTCACGATCCGCATCGCCAGCGCAAGCAGCCATTGGTCGAGGGCGCGGTCGAGCCCGAGCCGCCCATCCGCCGTCGCCGCGATGGGATCGGCGAGCATGGCCGCGCGGGCCGCCTCGCGGGCGGCGCGAACGTCGGGACGCTCAATCAGGCGGAGCGCGAGCCGTTCGGCGTCGGCCTGTGCCGCGGTGGCCAGCGGACTGCGGGTCATGGCTTGCCCAGGAGGTGGCCGAAGCGGTCGTAATATTCGGCGAGCCGCTCATGCACCTCGTCAGGGTCGATGCCGAATTCCTCGGCGCTGTGGCGATGTTTGCCGAGCCTCGATGCGGACGGGTTTTCGGCGAGGAAGGTCGTGATCCGCCGCTCCATCTCGTCGGTGAACGGCAAGCCGAAGCGTGCGTAGATGCGCCGCATCTCGGCCATCGGATCGCGCACCACGTCGCGGTGCGCGACATCGATGATCCGCGATTCGACCGCGGGATTTTCGCGCCGCACCCGCGTCGCACGCGCCATCGCAGCCGACCACATGTCGACGACCGAGCGGCCGATGGCACGGCGATCCTTGCCCTGGCCGACCGCCGCCTGCAGCCCGGCAATGAAGCTCGCCAGCGACGAGAATGTGGCGACCGGATCGCGGTGGGTCCAGATCAGGCCCGCGTCCGGATAGGTAGCTACGAGCCCCTCGAGGTCGAACAGGTGATGCGGCGACTTTATGACCCACCGCCCCTTCGGCCCCTTCCACTGGAATTGCTGGAGGAGACGCTTGTGGGTGCGGTAGAGACCCTCCGGAATATCGTCGATCACCCACTGCGCAAAATCGGGAACGCCATATTCGGCCGGGAAATTGCTGCCGGCGAAGTGGAAGGTCATACCGTGGTTGCACTCGCCCGGCTGCGTGCAGTCGAGCCGCTGGATCTCGGCGAGCTGCGGGGCGTGCTTGAGGTAATTGTCGTACATCGCCTTGACCAGACCGATGCGCGGATCGGTCGCGAACGTCTCCGCCTCACTGGCCGGCCACGGATGATAGAGCTCGAACTCGCGCGGCGTGCGAGCAGCGGGGTCGAGCGCGAGCAGGTCGTAGGTGATGGTCGTGCCGGTGCGCGGCAGGCCGACCACGGCGATCAGATTGTCGATCGGCTGCGCTTCGATCTCGGGATGACGCCGCGCATCGTCGACCAGCCGCAGCCGCGTTTCGAGGATGTGGCGGGCACGCGCGCGGACCTCGTCCCGGAACGGCGGTGCCGGGTCCATCGCCTCGACCGCGCGGAGAAACTTGCCGAGCCCGACGCGGAAGCTCGGATCATCGCCCCAATCGGTCAGGCCGGTAGTTCGCTCCGCTTCGCCCAGCAGCGTCGCCTCGTCGAGGAGACCTCCGTCCGATATCGTTGCCAAACATCCTCTCCTCGATTTGGGCTCTTCATGCGCCGCCGTCACATCGGTCATCCTGTCGTTCGGAAGGTGGCGGCGCGGCACGGGCGCGTGAGCAAGCG
>CAXTTP010000020.1:12980-14426 GCA_964247195.1 uncultured Sphingomonadaceae bacterium | reverse complement strand
GCTCGATAAAGGACGTACCGACCATGCCGACCGTGACCGTCGTGACCCGCGAAGGCGATGAGAAGGCGATCGAAGCGGCCGTCGGCTTGTCGCTCATGGAGGTGATCCGCGACGCCGGGATCGACGAGCTGCTCGCTCTGTGCGGCGGCTGCTGCTCGTGCGCGACGTGTCACATCTTCGTGGACGAGAAGTTCGTCGACCGGCTGCCGGCGATGAGCGAGGACGAGAACGACCTGCTCGACGGTTCCAGCCACCGGACCGCCACTTCGCGGCTGTCGTGCCAGATCGTGATCGGCGACGACCTCGACGGAATGCGCGCGACGATCGCTGCCGAGGACTGAGATCAGTCGAGCGAACCGTATGCTTCGAGGCGGAACGGGTTGAGGGCGCCGCCGTCGCGCACCTTCACCACCCATTCCGGATCCATCAGCAGCCCCCGTCCGACCGCCACCAGATCGAACTCGCCCCGTTCGAACCGCTCCACCACCAGATCGAGATTGTCGATCATCCTCGTCGGCTCGACGAAGGAAGATTGCAGGTCGCGACTGATCCCGATGCCGCCGACCGCCATGGTCGGCTTGCCGGTCACTTTCCGCGCCCAGCCGGCGAGCCCCATGTCCGATCCCGCAAATGCGGGCGTGGAGAAGGTTCGCGTGCTCGCGTCGAACAGGTCGACGCCGGCATCGGCGAGCGGGCCGAGCAACGCGGCGAGTTCGTCGGGCGTATCGACGGTGCGGGCGCCATAATCCTGCAGCTTCCATTGCGAGAAGCGGAAGATGATGGGCTTGTCCGGACCGATCGCATCGCGGATCGCGCCGACGACCGCGGCGCCGAACGCGACGCGCCGCGCGATGTCGCCGCCCCAGCGATCGTCGCGGTGGTTCGTCTCGGCCCAGAAGAAGCTGTCGATCAGATAGCCGTGGGCGCCGTGGATCGCGACGCCGTCGAAACCGCAGGCAACTGCGTTGGCGGCGCTTCGGCCGTATCCCGCGATCACGTCGGCGATGTCTTCCTCGGTCATCGGCACGGACGGCTCAGCCATCTCCGCGAGGTATTCCGGCGGCATCATCGCCCGATCGCCCGGCCCCCATCGTCCGGAGGGACGCATCGACGGCGCGGCGGGGAACGGACCGGTGCCTGCCCGGCGAATGACGCCCATGTGCCACAACTGGGGCACGATCGCGCCTCCCGCCTCGTGGACGGCTTCGGTGACGCGTCGCCAACCCGCGATCGCGTCGCCATGCAGGTGGGGGATGTCGTGCTCGCCCATCGATCCCGATCCGATCGCCGACGGATGCTCGATCCCGATCCCCTCCGTCACGATCAAGCCGACGTCGGCCGCGGCGCGCCGGCTATAATATTCCGCGACATTCTCTCCCGGCACGCCATCGGGCGAAAAGCCGCGCGTCATCGGAGCCATGGCGAAGCGGTTACGCAGAGCGAGCC
>CAXTTP010000020.1:0-12970 GCA_964247195.1 uncultured Sphingomonadaceae bacterium | reverse complement strand
CGCTCAGCGTGAACGGCGTCAGCAACGGATCGATCGCGGTCGGCATCGGCGGGTCCCCTCTTGCTCGGCATGCGATCGGGGGCGCGGCGGACGACGCCTCCTATCGGTTGGCGGGCGGTCGGGACGGCGCGTCCGGCTAGGCATGCGGCGACGCGAGGAGAGATGATGGCGATCGAGCGCAAGGTGGCGGTGGTGACGGGCGCGTCTGCCGGGATCGGCGAGGCGATTGCGCGGATGCTGGCTGCGGGCGGCGCGAAACTCGTGCTGACCGCGCGCCGGCAGGATCGGCTCGACCAGCTGGCGGCCTCGCTCCCCGTCGAGACGGCGGTGCTCGCCGCCGACATCGCCGCACGCAGCACCCCCGAGCGCCTGCTGCGGCTGGCGGAAGAACGCTTCGGCGGCGTGGACATCCTGATCAACAATGCCGGGATCCTGCGCGTCGGCACGTTCGAGAGCTTCGACCTCGACCAGCTGGCGCCGATGATCGCCGTCAATTACGAGGCGCCGGTGCGCACCTCCTGCCTCTTCGCGCGGGCGATGAAGGCGCAGGGTTCGGGCGCGATCATCACCATATCCAGCATCGGTGCAGGCATCACGGCGGCCGGGATGGGAATCTATGGCGGGCTCAAGCGTGCGCTCGAGATGGCGACCGAGTCGCTGCGGATCGAGCTGAACGGTTCGAACGTCCGCGTCGGCCTGGTTGCACCGGGCACGACCGGAACCGAGATCTTCGACGACATGAAGGCGCGCGGTCAGGCCGGCTGGGACGAGTATCTCGCCGCGCTCGCACCCGAGGACATCGCGAACGCCGTCAGGTTCATGCTCGAGCAGCCGGCCCGCGCGAACGTGCCGCGGGTCCATGTCTATGCCGCAGCCGAGACGTTCTGAGGGAGATGCCAGTGACCGGCCATGCCGACGCCGAAACCCGAGCCGCGGTCGAACAGTTGCTCGCCACCTACTGCCACCGCGTCGACCATGACGACGGTGACGGCTGGGCGGCGTTGTTCTGCGAGGATGGGGTGTTCGAGGTTCCTGGAGCGATCCGCCTGAGTGGCCGCGCCGAGATCGTCACCATGCCGACGGTCGTCAAGCAGCACGGCGGCGGGCGGTGGCGACACCAGATCACCAACATCGCTTGCGCCGACGCCGGAACGGACCGCCTGCGGGTCACCGCTTATGGCCTGGTGACTGACTGGGGGAATGGCGGACAGCCCGTCAGCTTCACCGATTACGACATCGAGCTGGAGCGAGGGGACGGCGGCTGGCGGATCAGGCAGCTCGTCGCCAACCCCGCCTGACGCCGCCGTCGCAACCCGCTGTCAGGCAGTCCCGATCGCCGACTTGAGGCGGTCGAGCGACTGTGCGAGCCCGCTCTCGACCTCCTCGGTGCTCGGCGCGTGGCTCCTGTCGGGGTTGAAGTGGAGCTTGATCTCGACAGTCGAACCGCCCTGCGCGTTTGCCGCGACAGTCAGCTCGCCACGGTAGGCGCTCTCGCCCGAACCCCAGCTCATCAGCCGGCGATCGGCATCGACGTAGAGCTGTCCGTCATTGGCGTAGGTGGTGCCGTGCGCCTGGCCCTCGACATGGACGTGACCCGAACCGTCGCTGGCAGCGCTGTCGGTCGTCGGCACATAGCGGGGCAGGTTTGCCACGTCCGACGCAAATGCAAAGGTTTGCTCGGGCGACGCGGCGATTTCGATCGATTTGCTGTAATCCGACATGGCGATTTCCTCTCTCTGTTCCGGCAGCAACACGGGAAGCGCTTCGACGCGGGCCAAGGTTCCGGGCGACGCAACGCACTCGACGGGGGCGCCGCCGATCCGGCTTAATCCGCTCCTACCGCGACGCCAGGGCGCGGCGCAGCTCCTTCGTCAGCGGCCCCATGTCCTTGGGGGCCGAGCCGTGAAGCAGGATCTCGTCGGCACCGGCATCGAGATAGGCCATCAGCTGATCGGCGCATTGCGCGGCCGTGCCGACGGCGGCTCCTTCTTCGAGCCACTGCTGCGGCAGGATGCGGCTGACCTCCACCAGTTCCTGGCGGGTGAAGGCCTGGTCGGCGGGCTTGCCGTGGAGGCCGGCGATCTGAGGATGGGCGCGCAGCCGATCGAGCACGCTCTTGTCCCAGCCGTTGATCTCGACGATCAGGTCGCCGAACCCCGGCAGCTCGAAATAGGTCACCGCGCGGCCGCCGACGACCGCCTCCTCCTCGTCCTTCGGCAGATCGGGCGCGACGATGATGTTGTGGTAGATGCGCACCGACATCGGATCGCGCCCCGCTTGCTCGGCTGCGTCGCGGACGATCTTAACCGAATTGGCGACGCCCGTGGGCGCCACGAACGGATGGAGCAGCACGCCGTCGCAATGAGCGCCGGCGAAGGCGAGCGCCTTGGGCCCGATCGCGGTGTAGATGATCGACGGCGGCGGCCCGCCATAGCGGTCGGTCAGCTTGAGCGCCGGAAAGTTGCCGAGGATGCCCTCGTAGCTGACCGTCTCGCCGGCCCAGAGCTTGCGGCAGATCGCGATATAGTCGGCAAGCCGCTCGAAGGTGATGGCGGGCGAGCCGAGCATCTTGAGATAGGCCGGCACCGCCTTGGCGAACATGATGCGATAGCGGCCGCCGCTCATCGACTGCATCATGTCGGCGACGCTGGCGGTGACGATCGGATTGCGCATCGTGGCGTAGAAGGTGCCGGTCATGCGGATCCTGGACGTGACCTCGCCGACTGCGCCGGAAAGGACGGCAGGCTCCTTCGAGGCATAGCGTTCGGAAATCCACACGCAGCCGAGGCCGATCCGCTCCGCTTCCCGCGCCTCCTCAATGCCGCGACGTGGATCGGCCACGCGGCCGGGCAGGATATAGGTGCCGAACTTCTCGAACAGCGCATCCGCGCCGGGCTCGCTCTGGGGATCGGTCATCGGGCTCTCCTCGTGCGTTCCCACCGCATAGCCCGGCGCCGGCCTGCCCTGCCAGACGGTAGGCGCTGGCCGGGCGGCTCAATCGGAAGACGACGCCAAAGAAGAGGCCGCGAGATGGATGCGATCGAGGAATTTCGCGCGCGCGAGGCGATCCGCGACGTCAAGGCGCGCTATTGCCGGCTGCTCGACACCAAGGACTGGCCTGGGTTCGCGGCGTTGTTCACCGAAGATGCGGTGCTCGACGTACGCGAGGATACCGGCTGCGACCCCTTCCACGGCCGCGAGACGCTCGTGGCGCAGGTGCGCGCCGCTGTCGACGAGGCACGCACCGCGCATCAGGTGCACAGCGCCGAGATCGCCTTCGACGGCGACGATGCAGCCGATGTCGTGTGGGCGATGCAGGACCGGGTGATCTGGGCGCCGGGCAAGTCCCCCATCCCGCCCGCCGGCTCGATCACGGGCTATGGCCATTACCATGAGCATTATGTGCGGGCGGAGGGCGTCTGGCGGATCGCGGCGCTGAGACTCACCCGGCTGATCGTCGAAATGCATCCCGCCACGGAGAATCCGCCGTCATGAACGACATGCCCCACGCGCCTGCCGCCGCGCCGATCCCGGCGCATGTCCCGCCCGAGCTGGTGACCGCCGACTATCCGTTGCGGCTCGGCGCGATCACGACCGAAAATCCGTTCGACCGGATCGTGCCCGAGCTCTGCGCGGGGCCGGAGGTACGCTATTCGACCAATGTCTATCCGGGCGGCGGCCCGGCGTGGATATTCCGCCGCGCCGACGTGCTGCGCCAGCTGTACAAGGATACCGAGCACTTCTCGTCGAAGGGATTCTCGCCCTTCTCGATGCTGGTGGGCGACAGCTGGAGCCAGGTGCCGGTCGAGTATGATCCGCCCGAACACGCCAAATATCGCAACCTGATCAACCCGCTGCTCGCACCGCAGAGGATGGCCGCGCTCGACACGAAGGTGCGGGCCTGCGCGCGGAGCTACATCGATCGGTTCAAGGGCCGCGGCAGCTGCGAGTTCATGGGCGAGTTCGCGTTCGAGTTTCCGATCGCGGTGTTCATGGAGCTGATGGGGCTGCCGCAGGAGGATGTCGCGCAGCTGATGGCGTGGGAGATGAAGCTGCTCCACGAGCCGGACATGGCTGAGGTGGCGAACGCGGTGCGCGGCGTCAAAGGCTATTTGCTGGACCGGATGGAGGATCGGCGGCGCGATCCGCAGGACGATTTCATCACCTTCGCGGTCAAGGCCGAGATCGACGGCAGGCCGCTCGACGAGAACGAGCTGATCGGGCTGACGTTCGGGCTCTACATCGGCGGCCTCGATACCGTGTCGACCAACATGGGCCTCCACTTCCGCCATCTCGCGGAGCATCAGGACCATCAGGCGGAGCTGCGCGCGAACCCGGAGCGGATCCCGCTCGCGACCGAGGAGCTGCTGCGCGCCTATGCGGCGGTGACGACCTTCCGCACCTGCGTCAAGGAAACCGAGGTCGCGGGGGTGCGGGTGATGCCCGGCGACAAGGTGGCGATGTCGACCACGCTCGCCTGCCGCGACGAGAGCAAGTATGACGCGCCCAACGAGGTCCGACTCGAGCGCGGGCCGCAGCACGAGACCTTCGCCTTCGGACCGCATCGCTGCGTGGGCATGCATCTGGCACGGCGCGAGTTGCAGGCGGGCATGGAGGAATTCTTCAACGCCGTGCCGCAGTTCAGGCTAGCGCCAGGCGTCGAGATCGTCAGCGAGCTCGGGGCGATGATCCAGCCCAAGACCCTGCCGCTGGTGTGGGACGTCGCATGACGTCCCACGTGCCGCCTCATGCGGGCACCACCGCCAGAGCCGCCTGCGGACACGCCTCGGCGCCCTCGGTGGCGAGGGCTTCCATGCCTTCGGGGACAAGCGTATCATCGACATAGACGATGCCGTTGGCATCGAGCTTGTACACGTCGGGGCAGATTTCCGCACATAGCCCGTAGCCGCAGCAGGCGGGCTTATCGATCACAACGCGCATACGGGTGGCGGACATCCAGGCACTCTCCTCTCGTTCGAACTACGTTTTACACCTTGAACAGTTTTAGATCAACTTGTATAGGCCTCGCTGTGATACCGCGCGAGTCGGGAGAGGGATTATGCTTCAGAAAGCCAGCCTGGTGTTGAGCGACGGAACGACGCTCGACGAGCTTATCGATCGCGACATGAACGAAGTGTCGATGCGCGTGATGAGCGACGCCGAGCTCTATTCGCACGAAATGGAGCGCATTTTCGCCAAGACGTGGCTGCTGCTCGGCCACGACACTGAGATCCCGAAATCCGGCGACTTCATCGTCCGCGACATGGGCGAGGACCAGGTGATCGTTGCGCGCGATCGCACCGGCGAGATCCACGTCTCACTGAACGTCTGCCCCCACCGCGGCATGAAGGTTTGCACCGCCGAGGCGGGCAACGCGCCGGCGCATCGCTGCATCTATCACGGCTGGGCGTTCCGCCCGGACGGCAGCTTCATCGGCGCGCCGATCGAGAAGGAGCAGATGCACGGCGGCAAGCGCGAGAAATCCGAGTTGGGCCTGAAGAAGGCGCGCGTGCAGATCTATGGTGGGCTGATCTTCGCCACCTGGAACATCGACGGGCCGTCGTTCGACGAATATCTGGGCGACGCAAAATTCTATTTCGACCAGCTGTTCTGCCGCACGGACAGCGGCCTCGAGATGCTCGGTCCGCCGCAGCGTTTCGTATTGCCCTGCAACTGGAAGATCCCGAGCGAGCAATCCGCCTCGGACGGGTTCCACACGCTGACGCTCCACCGGTCGCTGATGGAAGGTGGCGTAATGGGCGGCACGCCCGAGTCGATCTACGACAATGCGCCCGGCATGTACGGCGTCGACGTGAGCGTCGATCAGGGCCACTCGTTGCGCTGCCTGGAGGCCGCACAGACCTTCAAGATGTTCTCCAACGTCAGCTTCGAGGGCAAGAGCGTCGAGGAGCGGCTGCACATGCTGCCGCCGCCGGGGATCACCAAGGAGCTGATCCCGCAGCTCTTCAAGAATCTCGCGCCCGAGCAGGTCGAGCAGCTCGCGACGATCCCGCCGCAGGTTGGCGGCATGTTCCCCAACGTGCTGGTGCTGTTCATCTTCGCGCCGCGCACCGACGGCGGCTCATCCGGCGCGCTCGCGCTCCACACCTATGTGCCGCGTGGTCCCGACAAGGTCGAGTTCCTCAACTTCATCTTCGCCGAGAAGGATGCGCCCGAGAACGTCAAGCGGGACATGCTGCAGAATGCGATCCAGCAATCGGGCACGTCGGGCGTGATCGAGCAGGACGACGCCGACACCTGGCCGCAGATCATGCGCAATGCGCGCGGTGCGGTCAGCAAGACGATGACGCTGAAATACCAGGCGCTGCACGGCCATGAGAAGCCCGAGGGCTGGGCCGGCGGCGGCTATTGCTACCCGGGCTTCACCAAAGACGATACACAGTGGAATTGGTGGCTGGCCTATCACAAGCTGATGGCCGACGTCTGACGTCGGACCAAGCGGGAGGATGCAGAAATGACAAACCGATCGACCGCTGCTGTCGACCAGAGCGCGGTGATGCGCGGGCTCGTCTCGAAGCGGCGCGTGCCGCTGGGCTCCGAAGTCTACAATCGGCTGCTCGAGACCCTGTACGACGAGGCCGCGGCACTGGACGAGCGTCGCTTCGACGACTGGGTCGCGATGCTGGGCGAGGAGCTCGTCTATACCGCGCCGATCCGGCTGACCCGCACCGGGCCTAACCGCGACCGGGACGTCGCCCGCAGCATGATGCATTTCGACGACGATTACGCCTCTCTTCTGATGCGCACCGGGCGGCTCGCCAAAAGCGCCTGGGCCGAGGATCCCCCCTCGCGCACGCGTCGCTTCATCACGAACGTGCGCATCGCCGAGGCCGAGGAAGCCGACCTCTACGAGGTCGTGAGCTACTTCTATGTCGAGCGCAGCCGCGGCGACAACTGGGTCAATGAGACCGTGACCGGCGAGAGGCGCGACCTCTGGCGGCTTGCGGGCGGCGCATACAAGCTGTCCCGGCGCGAGATCATCCTCGACCAGGCGACGCTGTCGATGGCGAACCTCGCGATCTTCCTCTGATCCGATGACCGGCGAGGCCCCTCCCCTGCACGTCGTGGTCGTGGGCAGCGGACTCGCCGGCTACGGCATCCTGCGCGAACTGCGCAAGCTCGCGCCCGAGGCGGTGCTGACGCTGATCACGGGCGACGACGGGCATTTCTATTCGAAGCCGGCGCTGTCGACCGCGCTCGCGAAGGGCAAGGGCGCCGATACCTTGGTCACCACCCCGGCGGCGAAGATGGTGGCGCAGCTGAAGCTCGACCTGCGTGCGGGGCGTGCGGTGGAGGCGATCGATACCGCCGAGCGCGTGTTGCTGACGACGGGCGGCCCGCTGGCTTACGACAAGCTGGTGCTGGCGCTCGGTGCCGATCCGGTGCGTCCGGAGATCGCCGGAGACGCGGCGGATCGGGCGCTGTCGGTAAACCATCTCGATGATTATGGGCGGTTTCGCGAGTCGCTGCGTGACGGCGCGCGCGTGCTGGTGATGGGCGGCGGCCTGGTCGGGAGCGAGTTCGCCAACGATCTCTCGGCGACGGGCTACCGCGTTTCGGTCGTCGACCTGCTTGCGCATCCGCTCGCCCAGCTCGTTCCGCTGCCGGTGGGCGATGCGGTGCGCGACGCGCTCGCCGCCAAGGGCGTCACTTGGCATCTGGGCCGCAGGATCGTTTCGCTCGACCGGGACGGCGCCGCGACCCGCGCCACGCTCGACGACGGCACGGTGATCGAGGCGGACGCGGTGCTGTCGGCGGTCGGGTTGCGGCCGCATGTCGCCCTCGCGGAGGAAGCCGGGCTGGATGTGGGACGCGGGATCAAGGTCGACGCGACCGGTCGGACCAGCGATCCGCATATCTTCGCGATCGGCGACTGCGCCGAGTATCCGCGCGGCCTGGCGGCCTATGTGACCCCGATCATGGCGGCGGCGCGGGCGATTGCGGCGGGGGTGCTGGGCAACCCGACGCCGATCCGCTTTCCTCCGCTGTCGGTGCAGGTCAAGACTACCGCCTATCCGGTCGTGTTGCTGCCAGCCCCTGCCGGCGCCGAAGGGCATTGGGAGCCGGTCGCGGCGACGGGCGGCCTCAAATACCTGTTCCAGGGAAGCGACGGCGCGACCCTGGGCTACGTGCTGACGGGCGAGTGCTGCGCCGAGCGCACCGAGATGGACCGCGCGATCGGCGCGGCCGAGGCGGAGAGGCAAGCGGCATGAGCGGACTGCTGGAAGGCAAGGTCGCGATCGTGACCGGCGGTGCCAAGGGGCTCGGCGCGGGCATATCGCGGCGGATGGCGCGCGAGGGCGCCCGGCTGGCGATCACCGGGCGCGACGGTCCCGCTGCCGAGGCCGCGGCCGAGGCGGTGACGCGCGACTTCGGCGTCGAGGCGATCGGCTTCGCCGCCGACATGGGGGTGAAAGACGAAGTCGAGGCGATGGTGGCCCGCGCGGTCGAGCGGTTCGGCCGGCTCGACAGCCTCGTCAACAACGCGTCGCTGCTTTCGCCCAACATCCTGCTCGAGCACAAGACCGACGAGATGCTCCGGCGCACGCTCGAGATCGGGACGTGGGGGACGTGGTGGGCGATGCGCGCCGCCTTCCCGCATCTCAAGGAGCGCGGCGGGACGATCGTCAACTTCTACTCGATCGACGCGCAGACGGGCGCGTGGCTGCACAGCGACTATAACATGAACAAGGGCGCGATCCTTGGGCTCACGCGCAGCGCAGCGGTGGAATGGGGGCGCTTCAACATCCGCGTCAACGCGATCGCGCCGACCGGGATGGGACAGGTATTCGCCGACTTGGCGGAGAACGTCCCCGGCTTCCTCGACATGGCGACGGCGAGCAATCCGCTGAAGCGCGCCGGCGATCCGGAAGACGATATCGGACCGGTGATCGTGTTCCTCGCCTCGGCGATGTCGCGGTTCATCACGGGCGAGCTGATCAACGTCGATGGCGGCCAGAACCTGCCCGGCTATGTCAGCGTGCCGCACAATCTGGCGGAGCTGGAGGCGGGGGCATGAACCTGCTCAGCGCGAGCGCGGCCGAGGTGCGCGAGAGCGCGGCGAACGACGCCGCCCTGCCCGCGAGCGTCGTCAAGATCATCGACGGCGCGCTGCGCGCGGTCGGCAGCCGGGGCGTGCGCCGCCTGTCGATGAGCGACATCAGCCTTGAAAGTGGGGTGTCGCGCGGCACGCTCTACAAATATTTCTCGACCAAGGAGGAGGTTCTCGCGGCGGTCAGCGAGTTCGTCTCGACCAGCTTCGAGAGCGGCGTCCGAGAGGCGGCCGACAGGCACGACGACCCGATCGAGCGGTTCCGCGCGGTGATGCGCTTCTTCGCGCGGTTCACCGTCGATCAGACGCCGGACCGGATCTTCGAGATCGAGCCGGCCTTCCATCTCGATTTCTTCCGCAGCCACTTCGCGCGGCACAAGGCGGCGGTGCGCGATGCCCTGGCGCGATCGTTCGACCATCTCGACACGCTGCGGGCCGAGCCGCTGAACCGCGACGCCTTCGTCGAGGCGCTGGTCAGGATGCAGCTGAGCACGCTGATCGTCCCCACGTCGCGCCTCTGGACCGCGACATGGGAGGCGGCGCCGGAGCTGCTGCAACGCAAATTGCTGGACATGGCGGATGGCAAATCCGCGAACGAGGAGATGTGATGATGGCCACCGCCGCGAAGATCACGCCGCAGCCGATCGGCTTCGGCGATGCCGAACCCTTCATCGCCGCCGCGCGCGAGCTGCGCCCGCTGCTTCAGGCGCAGGCGCCCGAAGGCGAGAAACTGCGCGCGCCGACGCCGGTTGTCGACAAGGCGTTGAAGGACGCCAAGCTCTTCACCCTGCTGATGCCGCAGCGCTGGGGCGGCGCGGGAATCTCGTTCAGCGATTTCGCCCGGGTCGAGATCGAGCTGGCGAAGGGAGATCCGTCGATCGCCTGGGTGTCGCAGATCGTCAACGGCACGACCTGGGTCGCCAGCCTGACGTCGGATGCGACCCAGGAGGCGCTGTTCGGCGACGGGCCGAAGCTCGTGTGCGGCGCATACAACCCGCCGGGCAAGGCGCGCCGCGTCGACGGCGGCTGGATCGTCAACGGCGCCTGGCCGTATACGTCGGGATCGCGTCAGTCCGATTGGGCGCAGTCGGGCGTGATCCTCGAAGGCTATGAGGGGCCGGTCGTCCCTGGCATCAACATGGTCTACATCCCCTTCAGCGCAATCGAGATGAAGGACACCTGGTTCATGACCGGGATGCAGGGGACCGGATCGGACACGTCGGTCGCCAAGGACGTGTTCGTGCCAGACCACCTGATGGTTATGATGGACAAGCCGTTCGGCCATGTCGAACCCGGCAAGCGCCACTGGGGCGCGCCGTCGGACAATCTGCCGGTCGTGCCGGTGGTCCGGGCGACCGGCCTCGCGCAATTGCTCGGCGCCGCCGAGGCCATGCTCGAGATCGTCGAAGGCGATTCTCAGAAAAAGCCGATCGTCACCACATTCTACCAGAAGCGCGTCGACTCGGGCGCGGCGGTGCACGAACTGGGGCGGATCGCCGCGACGCTGGATACGGCGCGCGTGCTGCTGTTCCAGGCGACGGGAACTCTCGACGAGATTGCGCTGACCGGCCGCGATTTCCCGTTCGCGGAGCGCGCGAAGCACAAGGCGCAGTGCGCGCAGATCGTCGAGCTGATCCACGATGTGATCGAATCGATCATGTTCATTGCGGGATCGTCGGCCTTTGCACTCGGCAACCCGCTCAGCCGCTACTGGAAGGACGCGCATGTCGGGTTGCGGCACATCACCAACATTCCAATGCTGAGCTACGAGATCTACGGGCGCGACCGCCTCGGTGTCTCCCCGAACATCTCTCCGCCGGGAGCGTACTGACCTCGACCGCTCGGGCCGCCGTCCCGCTCCCGGCGGCCCGAGATCAGCCCGCGCCGGCCTGCATGCGCAGCATGTCGGCGAAGATCGGCGAGTGGTTGGTGACGCCGCCGTCGACCGGGATCGCCGCTCCAGTGATGAACTTCGCCTCGTCGGAGAGCAGGAAGGCGACCGCGCGCGCGACATCCTCGGCACGGCCGAGCGCGGGTGTGAGATGGTGTTCGAGCAGCAGCTTCTGCACCGCGGCGGGCATGTTGCCGTCGAGCGCCTCGGTCATCACCAGCCCGATCGCGACGACGTTGCAGCGCAGTCCCTGTTTGCCATATTGGGTGGCGATATAGCGCGAGAGGCTCTCCAGCCCCGCTTTTGACGCGCCGTAGGCGGGATATTCGATATCGCCCTGCGCGCCCTTGCCGGATCCGCTGAACACGATCGCGCCGCCGCCGCCCGCGAGCAGGTGCGGGATGGCGTGCTTGGCGAGGAGCGCGCTGCCGCGCAGGTTGACCGCCAGCGTGCGGTCCCACGTCTCGATATCAAGATCGGCGATCATCATGTCACGGCCCATGCCGGCCGGATCGGTAAGCGCGGCGTTGCCGTGCACCGCGTGCAACCCTCCGAACGTCGAGACCGTCCGATCAACGAGCGCGGCGATCGACGCTTCCTCGAGAACGTCGGCCTCGACCGCGAGCGCGCTGCCTCCCGCCGCCTCGATCGCGGCGACGGTCCTGTCGAGTTCGGCGCGGCGGCGGCCGGCCACCGCAACGCTGGCGCCGCGATGCGCGAGCAGGCGCGCGCTGACCTCGCCGATCCCCGAGCCTCCGCCGGTGACGATCGCGACCTTGCCCGCGAGGCTGAATTTGTCGTCCATCATGCTTCTCCCGAATTCACATGGCATCCCGCGCGGCGGCGAGGCCGCGGATGGTGGATAGCGGATCGGCATGGCCGGGCAGCGCGGCGATGAAGGTCGAGACACCCATCGCCTCGATCCGCCGCAGCGTCGCCGCGACCATCTCGACCGGGCCGGCGGTCGTGTCGAAATCCTGCAGGAACGCGTCCAGGCCGAGCTCTTCCATCAGCGCGACGTTGCGGCCGCCGACGACGACATGCTCGGTCGGATCGTAGCGGCGCTGGAATTCGCGGACCAGCGGTTGATAGTGCGCCGGCACGAGCGCCATCGTCTCCGGCGTGCGGAAGGCCATGGCGTTGACCGCGATGAACGCCTTCAGGTCCGCGATTGCCTCTGCGTGGGTGGGGCGAACCGAGGTGTAGCTGACCACCCAGATGTCGATCGCGTGCGGATCCCGCCCCGCACCCCGCGCGGCGGCGTGGACGGCGGCGATCTTCGCCTCGAGCGCATCGAGGCTGTGGGTGCCGGCGAAGAGGATGACGCCGTCGGCCTGTTCGCCGGCGAGCGCGAGCGCCTTGGGACCGAAGGCGGAGTAATAGATCGGCACGGCGCGCGGGAAGCGGAGCGGCTTGACCGGAGCGCCCTGCCCTTCGATCCCCTGCCCCGCGAACAGGGCCTTCAGCGCGGCGATCTCGTCGCGGATCTCGGCCTGGCTGGCCGGCGCGCGGCCGATCGCCATTACCGTGCTGCCGCCGGTCGCGAGCCCGAGCGCGACGCGGCCGCCCGACAGATCCTGGAGCGAGCAGAGCGCGTTTGCGGTGACGATCGGGTGGCGCAGGAACGGCGAGGTGACGAGCGGCGCGATCGTCGCGTCCGGTGCCTCGAGGGCGGCGATCGTCAGCGAGACATAGAGTTCGTGCCAACCGGCTGGCGAGTCGCCGCTCGTGACGAGATCGTAGCCGAGATCGGACGCAAGCCGCAGCTCGCCACGAAACGCGGCGAGGTCGCCGCCCCACAGGCTGCATATGCCGCGCTTCATACGTCCTCCGCCCTGACCGCCGCGCTACGCAATCCACCCGCGCGATCGACCTGCCAAAGGCAAGGTGGGCTCAGCTCCATCGCGCAACGGCAGCGGCAAGATCGATCTCGCCCGGCTCGCGTATCGTGGACGGGGTGGCCGAGAACGCTGGCGCAGGGACGGGCTGCGCGAAGCCGCCCCGTG
>CAXTTP010000019.1:13532-20872 GCA_964247195.1 uncultured Sphingomonadaceae bacterium | reverse complement strand
CGCCTGCCGCTCGCGCTCGACCTCATCGAACGGCGCAAGGCGACACCGATGCTGCGCGGGCTCGGCCGGGCGGAGCGGGCGCAGGCGGTGCGCGCCGCGTTCCGGGTCGATTCGCGGCGGCGGCCTGCGCTCGCCGGCCGCACCGTGCTGCTGGTCGACGACGTCTACACCACCGGGGCCACCGCCAACGCCTGCGCCGCCGCGCTCAAGCGCGCCGGCGCGGCGGAGGTGCATCTGATCTGCTGGGCGCGGGTGGTGCGCGGAACAAGCCCGGCACTCGACAATTGACGCCGCACTCCATACCTCAGGCCCAACATCCGAGGGACGACGCGATGGCGAAGGTCGAAATCTACACCAAGTTCATGTGCCCCTATTGCACGCGGGCCAAGCGCCTGCTGGGCGAGAAGGGCGTCCAGTTCGAGGAATATGACATCACGATGGGTGGCCCCAAGCGCAGCGAGATGCTCCAGCGCGCCAACGGCCGCTCGACCGTGCCACAGATCTTCATCGGCGACCGGCACGTCGGCGGATCGGACGATCTCGCGGCGCTGAACGCGGCCGGCAAGCTGGACGCGCTGCTCGCCGCCTGATGCGCGTCGCGCTGTTCCAGAGCTGCACCGGCATCGATCCGGCGGCCAACGCGGCCGGTCTGGTCTCGGCGGTCAGGGAAGCAGCCGATGGCGGCGCCGACATGCTGTTCACGCCGGAGATGAGCGGACTGCTCGACCGCGACCGGGCGCGCGCCGCGCCTCGCCTCCTCGCCGAGGCCGACGACCGGGTGCTCGCAGTGGTGCGCGAGGCGGCGGCGCGGTTCGGCCTGTGGGTGCAGCTCGGCTCGCTGGCTCTGCGGGAAGGCGAGGGCGGGCGGCTCGCCAATCGCGGCTTTCTGATCGACGACACCGGTGCGATCCGCGCCCGCTACGACAAGATCCACCTGTTCGACGTCGATCTCGCCACCGGCGAAAGCTGGCGCGAGTCGGCCAGCTACGCGCCCGGCGGCAAGTCGGTCGTGGCGGAGACGCCTTGGGGCAGGATCGGCCTGTCGATCTGCTACGACCTGCGCTTTCCGGACCTCTACCGCTCGCTCAGCGATGCGGGCGCGGTGATGCTCGCGGTGCCTGCGGCGTTCACCGTGCCGACCGGCGAGGCGCACTGGCACGTCCTGCTGCGGGCGCGCGCGATCGAGGCCGGCGCTTTCGTGATCGCCGCCGCCCAGTCCGGCCGGCACGAAGACGGGCGGGCCACCTATGGTCATTCGCTGGTGATCGATCCCTGGGGCGAGGTGCTGCTCGACATGGCGGACGGAACCGGCGTCGGCTTCGCCGAGCTCGATCTCGGCCGCGTCGCCGAGGTGCGCGGCCGCATCCCGGCGCTCGCCCACCGCCGGCCGGTGCCGGCGCCGGAGATCGCGGCATGATCGTGTTCGATCTGGTCTGCGGCGATGGCGGCCATGTCTTCGAGGCGTGGTTCGGCTCATCGGGCGACTTCGAGGACCAGCAGGCACGCGGCCTGGTCCAGTGCCCGCTCTGCGGCAGCGGCGAGATCGAAAAGGCGCCGATGACGCCGCGACTGGGACAACGCGGCAACCGCGGCGGCGATGCCGCGTCGGCGACGGCGATGACGAACAACAGCGCCGCGGCGATGAAGGCGATGCTGAAGGCGATGGCCGAGGCGCAGGCGCGCGCGCTCAAGTCGTCCGACTATGTTGGCACCCGCTTCGCCGCCGAGGCGCGCGCGATCCACGAAGGCGAGGGCGAGCGCCGCTCGATCCACGGCCAGGCCACCGCTGCCGAGGCGCGCGCGCTGATCGAGGACGGCGTCGAGGTGGCGCCGCTGCCTTTTCCGGTGCGGCCGCCAGGCGCCGACAACTGAGCTGACGAGCGACAAAAGGAGCCCGGCGGGCCGAAGTCTGCCGGGCTCCAGGGGAGGTCCGCCGCTGAAAGTGACGGGCCCTCGGGTCGCAAGGCTTGATTACGTATTGGCCGGGTCAGCGGCTGTGACGGCCCGCACAGATGCGGCGGATGCGCTTTGAAGCGCGTGGCATGGCCGCGACCATCTCACGCGGCGAGCACCCTTGCATCCGCTGCCACGGTTGCCGTGCATCCGACCTCTCCGCCGCGCGTTCTCTTCCAATACACAGGAGGTTGCGATGACGGACGAAGGCAAGGACAGCATCGAGAGCAAGACCAATCGTGAGACGATCGAGCAGGTCGAAGCGACCGAACACGCTCCGCGAGGCAACGTCCACAGCGAGGTCGAGAAAGACGATCCGAAGATGGACCTGGTGCCGCCGATGCCTGCATGAGGTGGCGACGCCGGTCATCTGATCGACGCTCCCGCACTCATAAGGAAGGTGAGGAGGAGGCTTGACGACCTGCGCGTCGAAGCGCAGCATTCCGGCGCTTTGCGGGGAGGCCAGCAAGGCCGCCCGACAGGAGAGAGGCGACGAACCGTTCGATCCCAGAGGGCTGCGGCCTCGAATACCGCATGCTGACGATCATGGCCGCGAGCGCGCTCGCGGTCGTTGGCGCCGTCATATTCCTGTTGACGTAGAGGCGTCGGCGCGGGGAATCGCGTCGGTAGCCATGCAGGACATTCCGGATCATTTTGGCGTGCAAGGCTCGATCGCTCGGCAGATCGTGACCGACGTGCGCGAGGGTCGGGCGAGCCGCGCTGGCGTTCAGGAATGGATCGACGATTGGCGCACCGCTGGGAACAGCGAGCTCGCCGAGTTGGTCGAGCGCCTCCTTGGGCCTGTCGAGTAGTTCGCCCACGACGGTCCGCAATAGCGATGCAAGCGATTGGAATGGTCAGGCGATCGAGTGAAGGCACCGGCCCGGCGCGGTCAATCGTCGCGCTTCTTCCCGCCTGCATCGTCTTGCGGAATGACCTGCCGCCTCCGCGCGGACCGCTCTGCCGCTGTCTTACGGGCCGCCGATACGGACGCGGCGGTGCTGAGCGCGACCAAGGCGGCGGCAACAAGCGGTTGGATCAACTCCGTCTCCTCGGCAGTTCGCTTCCGCCCCCGGCGAGCCCTTTGCTCGCACTCGACCCACGCCAGCAAGAGACGATTGCAGAGCTGCTCGCCATCAGCTCAGTCGGCGCAGACCACCAACAGCGGCGCTTTGCTGTCGGCCATCCAGGGGCGAGTCAGTCGATGGAGGCGGCTTAGCGCCGGCCTGGCAGGCCAGTGACAGCTTGCCCGCTGCGATCTCCCCCGGCTAAAGGCCACGGAAGGTTGGTCCCGTAGCTCAGCCGGATAGAGCGCCACTTTCCTAAAGTGGGCGTCGGGGGTTCGAGTCCCTCCGGGACCGCCAGCCGCTCCGGTATGCTGGCGGCACCTCGGCAATCGGAAACGCTTCGCCGATGGCGGGGCAACCGATCGCCCACTAGGATAGGCGATGACCCGCAACACTTTCGGCCTGAACCGCACCATTGGCGTCGCCATCGCGGCGATCGCGCTCGTCGCGCTCCTCGGGAGCGGCTTCGTCCTGGCATCGCTCAGCCAGCTGCAGACGGCGAGCGCATCGCGCTATCGCTCGATGCGGATCATCTCCGGCCTGGACGACTTCGGCACCGCCATGCTCAACCAGGAGACGGGCGTTCGCGGCTATCTCCTGACCGGGCGGGACGGCAGCCTTGCGCCTTACCGTGCCGGTCAGGCGGCGCTCGGCCAGGTGATCGCCGATCTCCGCTCCACGGTCAGCTACGACACCGGGCAGGCGGCGCTGCTGGATCAAGCGGTTCGCGCCGCACGGGACTGGCAGAACAATATAGGCGAGCCGATCATCCGCGAAATGGCCGATCCTCGCACCCGCGATCATGCAAGGTCGATCGAGAGCGCGGGCCTGGGCAAGGTGCACTTCGATGCGTTTCGCGCGAGGCTGGGCGCGATCGCGGTGCGTGAAGCAAGGTCGTTGGAGGTCCAGGCCAGGGTAGTGCGGCGGGCCGAGCGCGCCGCCGGTCTCGCCAACCGGGTCAGCGCGCTCGTCACCTTCCTGATCTGCCTGGGCGTCGGGCTCGCGATCAGCCGCCTGATCACGCGACCGCTGATCCAGCTGGCGGACACCATGAACCGGCTCGTCCAGCGGGATATGGCGGTGACGGTGCCGAGCTTGCGCCAGCGCAACGAGGTCGGCGCGATAGCGCGTGCGATCGACGTGTTCCGCAACAGCCTGATCGAGCTCGACCGCACGTCGGTGCTCCGGACCACCGCCGACACGTTGCCGGCGATGGTCGGCTATGTCGATGCGGCCCGGCAGGTCGGCTTTCTAAACAGCGAGTTCCAGCGCTGGTTCGACCTCGGCGAGGAGGATGTCGCCGAGGTTTATGGCCGGAAGATCGAGCGTGTGTTCCCGCGCGGCACCTTCCCGGGCGGTGCGGATCACCTCTCGACGGCGCTCGGCGGAGAAGAGACGCGGTTTGCGCTCCAGCTGACCCGCAAGGACGATGTGCCCCGCGATCTCGAAGCCTATTTCCGACCCCATCTCGCAGCCGACGGGCGGGTGCTTGGCGTGGTCACGCTGTTCACCGATGTCACCGACCGCAAGGGCATCGACCGGCGGCTCCGCCACCAGGCGCACGACCTGCAGCGCTCCAACGAGGAGCTCGAGCAGTTCGCCTACGTCGCCTCTCACGACCTGAAGGCGCCGCTGCGCGGCATCGAGAATCTGGCGAGCTGGATCGAGGAGGATCTGGGCGACGCGCTGTCCGGCGATACGCGCACGAACATGGACCTGCTGCGCAGCCGCGTGCGGCGGCTCGAGAGCTTGCTGAACGATCTCCTCGCTTATTCGCGCGCCGGCCGCACCGACACGCTGGTGGAGACCATCGGCACCCGCGCGCTGGTCGACGAGCTTGCGGTTCTGGTCAGCCCGCCCCCAGGCTTCTCGATCCTGGCCGCACCCGATCTGCCGACGATCCCGGCGGTTAAGGCGGCACTTACCCAAGTACTCCAGAACCTGATCGGGAATGCGATCAAGCATCATGGCGATTCGGCGCACGGCCATGTCTGGGTCGAGGCGGAGCGGCAAGGGGAGCGGTTCGAGTTCCGCGTCTGCGACGACGGGCCGGGCATCCCCGAACGGTTCCGCGAGCGCGTGTTCGGCATGTTTCAGACATTACGGCCGCGTGACGAGGTCGAGGGTAGCGGAATGGGGCTCGCCATCGTAAGGAAGTTGATCGAGCGGCAGGGAGGAACTGTCTGGCTGTCGGAGCGGCAAGCAGGCGGTCTAGTCGTGCATTTCACATGGCCGGCAGTGCCGGGGGAGTTCTGAATGGGGCCGACCGTCAACCTGTTGCTGGTCGAGGACGACGAGGTCGACGTCCAGGGGCTGAAGCGGGCATTCGCCCGAAGCCGCATCGCCAACCCGATTTCGGTGGCGCGCGACGGCATCGAGGCGCTGGAGATGTTGCGCGGCGAGAATGGGCGCGCCAAGCTGCCCAAGCCCCACCTCATCCTGCTCGACCTCAACATGCCACGCATGAACGGGATCGAGTTCCTTGAGGCGATCCGCGCCGACGAGGAGCTCAAGGGCACGGTGGTCTTCATGATCACCACCTCGAAGGCGGACGAAGACAAGGCGCGCGCCTACGGTCACAACGTCGCCGGCTACATCGTCAAGCAGGATCCCGCGAACACCTTCATGGAGGCGGTGTCTCTCCTCGAGCATTTCTGGAAAGTCGTCGAGTTTCCCCGATAGCCGTGCCCACGCTGACTCGCATCCTGCTGATCGATGACGATGCCGTCGACCGGATGACGGTTCGACGGGCGCTGAACGCATCCGACCTCCGGTTTGAGCTGATTGAGGCTGCCGATGGCGAATCGGGGCTGGACCGGGTGCGGCAGGCCGGGTTCGATTGCGTGCTGCTCGACTATCGCCTGCCCGACATGGACGCGTTCGATGTGCTCGCTGCGCTGTTGGCGCCGGAGGGCGGACAGCAGGCCGTGCTGATGCTGACCGGCGAGAGCAATGCCGAGACCGCGGTCAGGCTGATGCGCGCCGGCGCGCTCGACCATCTGGCGAAGAACGAGTTGAGCCCCGCGGGCCTCGCGCGCGCAATCCGCTACGCGCGGGCGCGGCGCGGCTTCCTCACCGAGATGGATGCGGCGCGCCGGGATGCGGAGGAGAAATCGGCGGCGCTGGATCTGCTCAACCGTCAGAAGTCGTTGCTCTTCTCGATCATCGCCCACGATCTGCGCAACCCGTTTCAGGTGGTGCTGGGGCTGTCGGAAAATCTCAGCAAGGCTGTCGCGACCAAGGATAATGCCGCGATCGAGCGGCGCGCGCAGGGTGTGCGGCAGGCCGCGGGCCAGGCCCATTCGTTGATGGAGAGCCTGTTCAACTGGGCCAATCTCCAGATGGACAGCTCGGAGGTCGCGCTCGACGACGTTGAACTCAGTGACCTGGTTTCGGAGATCGCGAGAGGCTGCCGGGACGCGGCCGAGCGCAAGGGCGTGACGATCCATATCTCGTGCGATGCCGTCTGCGTCCACTCGAATCGGGATATGCTCGCGACGATCCTCCGCAATCTTGTCGGGAATGCCGTGAAGTTCACCCCCGAAGGCGGTGAGATCATGATTTCCGCGCGCGGTGACGGTCCGATCCGGTTGACGGTGGCCGATACCGGCGTCGGCATGCGGGACGAAGTCCTCGACGACCTGTTTCGGATCGATCGGCGGGTGACCACGCCGGGAACCGCGGGCGAGCGCGGCAGCGGCCTCGGGCTCCTGCTATGCCACGATCTTGCCGAGCGGCTCGGCAGCAGGTTGGACGTCAGCAGCTCGATCGGCGAAGGCACGACCTTCGGTATGTCGCTCCCGATCAGCGCATCCGCCGACTAGCGCCGGGCAACTGGCTGGTCGATGGCGAGCCGCGCATCTATGTCGTCCAAATGAGCAAAAAGCTCTGATCCTGCGCCAGCGGAGCAGCCACGCCCGCC
Organism: uncultured Sphingomonadaceae bacterium; assembly: GCA_964247195.1. Lineage (GTDB taxonomy): Bacteria > Pseudomonadota > Alphaproteobacteria > Sphingomonadales > Sphingomonadaceae > JAQGLK01. The sequence continues at coordinate 13,930 of CAXTTP010000019.1, read as the reverse complement.
GGCGAACGAAGCGAGAGGTGACCGATGGCCAAGTTCAGCGAGCCGGCGCTCGACCAGTTGTTCCGCACCGCGCGTTCGCACAATGCGTGGTCGGACAAGCCGCTCACCGATGAACTCATCCGCGAGATCTACGATCTCGCCTGCTGGGCGCCGACCACGGCCAATACCAATCCCGGCCGGTTCGTCTTCGTCCGCTCGCCCGAGGCAAAGGCGCGTCTGTTGCCGCATGTCTCGGCCGGAAATGTGGACAAGGTGACCACGGCGCCCTGCACGGTCATCATCGCCTGGGACAACCGCTTCTACGAACTGATGGGAAAGCTGTTTCCCTCTCGCGACATGCGCTCCACCTTCGAAGGAAAGGATGCGCTGATTGCCGAGACGGCACAGCGTAGCGGCAC
>CAXTTP010000019.1:10633-13522 GCA_964247195.1 uncultured Sphingomonadaceae bacterium | reverse complement strand
GATTCGGCGACCACGAGAAGCTCTTTCCGCGCAATCCTCGCCTCGATTTCAGCGAGGCTTGCCTCGACCTCTGACGTCCGTCGCGCGATCGAAGTCATGGGGCAGCTGGCGACGCTGGAGAACTACACCCGGTCTCATCGTCGCCGAGCTATCGCGATCGCGCGAGATCGATCATGATCCAGGCGGGCCACAGGGAGGGACGCCAAGATGGGCGGCATGCGCTGGACGATCGCGGTGACGGCGCTGTTCTCGGCCGCCATGGCCGGCGCGGCCGAGGTCGCGACGATAACCGAGATGTTCGACGGCGCGATGCGGCCCGACGTGGCGGTGGCGACCTTCTCGCATGGCGAGCGGCTGCTGCCGACGCGGGCCGTGCGCCGCAGCGGTGCGGTCTCGCCGCTGCCGCGCCGCGCTGCGCCGTTTCCGGCGATCCATTTCATGGATCATGGCCGCCGCTTCGACCTGAACGACTATCTCGCCACCAACCGCGTCGCCGGCTTGCTGGTGCTCAAGGACGGGGCGGTCGCGCTGGAGGATCATGAGCTCGGCGCCGGGGCGGACACGCACTGGCTCTCCTTTTCGATGGCCAAGTCGGTTACCTCCACGCTGATCGGCGCGGCGATCCACGACGGCTTCATCGGGAGCGTCGAGGATCCGGTGGTCCGTTACGTGCCGGCCCTGAAAGGCAGCGCCTATGACGGAGCGTCGATCCGCGACATCCTGACGATGTCGTCCGGCGTGCGCTGGAACGAGACCTATATCGATCCCAAGTCCGATCGGCGCCAGCTGCTCGCACGGCAGCTCACCGTTCAACCGGGCGTGGTGCTGAAATACATGGCCGGGCTGCCGCGTGCCGCCGCCCCCGGCACGCGCTGGAACTATAGCACCGGCGAGACCTTCGTGCTTGGCGCGGTGGTGGAGGGCGCGGTGAAGAAGCCGTTGGCCGATTACCTCTCGGAGAAGATCTGGTCGCGCGCCGGCATGGAGAGCGATGCGACCTGGTGGCTGGAGAGTCCCGGCGGCGCGGGCTTCGCCGGCAGCGGCATCGGCGCGACGCTGCGCGACTATGGCCGGTTCGGCTTGATCGCCGCCGATGGCGGGATGGTTGGCGGCAGGCGGATCGTGCCGGACGGCTGGTTCGCCGAGGCCGGTGTGCCGCATGTCATCGGCGGCAAGACCGTCGGTTATGGCTATATGTGGTGGATCCCCGATCAGGCCGAGCCGATCAACGCCGGCGCGTTCGAGGCGGTCGGCATATTCGGCCAATATATCTACGTGAACCCGCGCGAGCGGCTGGTGATCGTCGTGCTCAGCGCGCGGTCGAAGCCGACCGAGGAGGACAATGTCAGCCTAGACGACGACGCCTTCTTCGCCGCCGTCGCCAAGGCGTTGCACTGACCTCCGGGCCGATCAGAACGCCAGCGCGAAGCTCGCCAGCGTGCGGTTCTCGTGGAACTCGGACCGGCCGATGCTCGAATCGGTGGTGAGGCCGAGCGCGACCGGGCCATTGATCAGGCGGAAGCCGCCGCGCAGCTCCGCCCAGCTGCGGTCGCGGGCCGCGCCCGGCAGGTCGATCGCGTAGCCGGCCGCCTCGGCGAAGCGGGCGGTGATCGGATCCTCGTCGCCGGAGAGGTTGCGCACCCAGTCGGCCTGGACGTGCGGCTGGAACGACCAGCCGTGCGCTACCCGCATCGTGCCGGCCAGCTTTGCCCCGAAGCGCGCTTCGGTGCGGACATAGTCGTGCGCGTCGATCGCCAGCGCCGCGTCGCCGCCCTCCTCGCGATAGCCGCCGACATGGCTGTCGGCAAAGCGTAGCGAGGCGCGCGGCGTGAGCGTCAGCGACCGGCCGAGGCCCATGTTGACGCCGGCCTCAGCGGCCAGCGTGTAGCTCCGGATGTCCGGCGCGGCGTTGAGCGCGTAGCCGACGTCGCCGACGGTAAAGCGGCGTGCGGTGTCGCCGCGGCTGAACGCGGCAGAGGCGAGGCCGGCGACATAGCTGCCGCCGCCGAGACGCTGCGCGCCGTAGAGGGCGGCTTGGCGGGTCTCGCTGCGCGTCCACTCGGTCGATTGGCGCAGGCCGCTCGCGCCGCTGCTGAAGGCGGTGGCGAAGCCGATCGTGGTGGCGGCTGCGACCGACTGCTCGAGACCCATCGCGACGTGCCAGCTGCGATAGCCGTCGGTGCGGTCGAGCGTTTCGCCGCCGGCGAGCGCCGCGCCGCGATCGAGCGCGTAGCCGCCCGAGACGAAGCCCGACATCCCTTCCGGCAGCGCCCCCAGCATCCGCGGCGCCTCGCTCTCGGCGAGCGACAGGAAGCTCTGACGGGCGGCGAGTCCGGCGGCACCGCCGGCGATGGCGGCGAACGCCTGCGGCGAGCCGATCAGCGCGAGGCCCGCCGGCGCACCATGGCGGCCGCCGAGATCGGACAGGCGATCGGCGAGGACGTTGACGACGAGCTTGCGCTGCAGGTCCTGCGAGGCGCGCGCGGCGGTGGCGGTGGTGGGGGAGAGGCCGCGCAGCGACGCGGCGAGCGCCTTGCCGCTCATCACGTCGACCGAGCCGTAGAGGTTGGCGAGCTTGTCGTACGAACCACTGCGCAGCCCATCGAGCGCGGCGGCGAACTTCAGCACGTCCTTGCCCACTGCGGTCACGCCCCGAAGCAGATCGAACAGGCTGCCCGCGTTGATATAGGCGTCGACGCGGTTGGGATAATATTTGAGGTCGGCGTGCAGCACGCCCACGAGCAGAGTGTACGATTTGTCGAAGGTGCCGGCGACGCCGCCCTGTGCGGTGGCGATGGTGAAGGTCTGGCCGTAGCGCGCCGGCGTGCCGAGGCCGGGGGTGAAGAGCACCGTGCCGCCGGCGGCGAGCACGCCCTTGTTGTCCGCATC
>CAXTTP010000019.1:0-10623 GCA_964247195.1 uncultured Sphingomonadaceae bacterium | reverse complement strand
CGGCCAGCTTGTCGGCGCCGGTACGGACGAGCTCGATCGCGAGCGTGTTGCCGGACGACAGGATGACGTCGCCGGCGACCTTGAGCGTGCCGATGCTGGCCAGTCCGCCGGGCGCGATCGTGCCCTTGATCGAGGTGAGATAAGTCGGGTTGAACGTGCCCGATCCCGTGAGCAGGCCCGAGACGAGCACGCTCTCGCCGGCGTTCAGCACGCCGTCGACATTGGTCCAGCCAACGCCCTGGGTGAAGTCGCCCAGCACGGTCAGCCGGCCGGCTTTCTTGACGTCGAGGATGGTCGGGCCATCCACGGTAAGCCGGTCGACGGTGACCGACTTCGCAAGCGAAGTGATGCCGGCGGCGGACAGCGTCACGTCGTAGTAGCGCGCCATGACACCCTTGGCGGGATCGGCGACGACGTTGTTCGGCACGAAGTTGGTCGATCCCGGGCCGCCCGGGATGACGAGGCCGGCGCCGGTGCCCGGATCGGGGGCGGCGCCGTCGCTCGTGATCGGCGTGCACGTCTCGCCGTCGCAGACCTGGCCGAACTTCACCGTGTCGCCGCTGACGCCCTGGCCGAGCGAGCCGGGCAGGGCGTTGACGAGCTTGCCGTTGCGGATGACCGCATAGGCCGGGTCCATCAGCTGCACCCAATGCTTGGGATCGGTCCAGTCGCCGATGCCGGCCTTGTTGCCGGCATATTTGTACGGATTGTTGGCGACGATCTCGTCCCAGAACAGAAACAGCGGCTGGTAGAAGCTGGTCGTGCCGTAACTGTTCACGGGCTGATCGTCGTAATAGGTCGATCCGCCCGAAAGCACGCCGGCGACGACCGGCTTTGCAAACGCCTTGTCGACGATCAGCGGACCACCCGAATCGCCCGGCCCGGTGATCCCCTCGCGCGCCAGCGCGGCGCCGCCGAAGATGTTGAAGTCGAACTCGTTGGCGTTCTTCTTGCCATAGTTCGGATCGTCGAAGTCGAGCTGATAGAGGGTCTGCGGCAGTCCATCGTCGACATCGAACAGCACGCTGTCGACATTCTGGAGCGAGCCCAGCAGCGACACTGCGTTTTCGGCGGTGCGGCGGCGGTAATCGAGGTCGATCGCGCCGCTCGTGCCGGTGCCGTAATCGCCATAGCCGGTGACGGTAGCGTGTGCCGGGCCCGCCAGCGGGGAGAACAGCAGGGTCCAGGTCGGGATGTTACGCGCAGGCGTGTCGAGCGTCGCGATCGCCACATCGCCCTGGAGGAAGTTGAGCCCCGGACCCAGCGCGAGCGAGCGCTTGTCGTACCAGACCTGCTCGACATTGTAGAGCGCGTTGGCGATGTTCGTCTTGTGCTCCAGCGACGGATCGTCGCCGTACCCCAGCCAGTCGAGCAGCGGGTAGAAATTGTCGGCGTGGAAGCCGAAGCTGATCGGGATGCCGCCGCCCTTGACGCCATAGTCGCTGGCGGCCGCCTCGTTCACGCAATGCGCGGCGAAGATCACGGTGCGCGGGTTGATCAGCGTGCCGGTGCACAGGCCGACATAGCCGCCGCCCTCGTCGACCGTCATCTGGCCGACGCCAGTGATGTCGACCGGGTCGAGCGCACCGCCGGGTGCCGGGGCGAACGGATCGAGATTGTCGCGGGTGACGATCTCCGGGTTGACCATCGAGACTTGGGGACCGTCCGCCCAGGCCGGCGCGCTCGCACCCAAGCTGCTCAGGACGAGCAGCGAACCGCCCAGCCAACGCCCGCCACGCTTTGCCATCGACTCCGCCCCCGCATGCCCCCGAACTGAATCGAGGGTGAACAGAGTCGACGGCTCCTGCAACAGGCATTTAGCGCGATGTGGAGGAATGACGCGATGCGGATGCGAACCGGGCGATCGGCTAGCCGAGCGCGAGCGCGGCGACCTCGCCGGCGACGGCGATCGCAGCCGGGGCGGCGGCGAGCAGCAGCCGGCCACGCGTCACGCCGCCCCGCCGCCACGCCGCGGCCGCGAGCACGAGGCCGATCATCGCCGCGAGCATCGTCCACAGATTGTAGCGTAGGTCCGGCGCCACGCTGACCACGGCATAGGCCGCGCCATAAGCGAGCGAAGAGCCCGCCGCAGCCGCCACCAGCCGCCCGGAAGGCAGGCGCGGCGCCACGACCAGCAGGCCGATCGCGACCGTCAGCCAGGTCGCCGGCCGGCCGAGCGGCGACACCGCCATCGCCTGCGCCGCCCGGTAGACGACCGTCGTCACCTCGTTCTGGCGGAACGACAGGCCGTAGGGGTTGGGCGGGATCGCCATGATGTACACCGCGTCCGCCGGCACCGCGCCGACGAGGAAGCGCTGGTTGCGGTTGAAGTGGGCGAGCCGGTGGCGGACGAAGGCCAGCGGCGCACGGGCGATCGCGCCGAGCCAGATCGCGAGCGGACCTTGGCCGGTCCGCGCGGCGTGCTGGCGCAACGCTTCCTGGAGGTCGTCGCAGGCGGGCTGGTAGGTCGGGTCGAACTGCCCGGGATCGTAGCAGCGGGCGACGCCGGCCGCTTCGTCACGGCGGTCGATATCAGGATAGGCGCCGGAACCCCCATGCGCCACGATGCCGGCGAGATCGAAATTGACGAGCGAGTAGATCGGCTGGGACCGGTGCGGCCGGAGCAGGGCGCTGTCGATCAGCCAATTCGCGCCCGCCAGCAGCGCCACTGATCCGGCGAGGACGAGGCCGATCCGCGACGGCCGCTCCAGCCAGCGCCGCGGCGCCCAGGCGGCGAGCAGCGGCGCGGTCGCGAAGACGGCGTTGAAGCGGGTCGCGCTGGCGAAGGCGAGCAGGAGGCAGGCCGTCACCAGCGCCCAGCGCCGCCCGCGTCCGCCGCGCTCGGTGGCGAGGTCGAGCCCGAGCGCGGCGAGGCAGCAGGCGGCGAGCAGCGGATCCTTGAGGATCGCGCCCATCTGGCCGAACGGGATCGGCAGGATCGCGCAGGCGAGCGCCGCCGCCATGCCGAGGGTACTGCCGCGCCGGCGCAGCGCATCGGTGATCAGCCAGACGCCCGCCCAGTAGAGCGTCACCTGGAACAGCAGGATCGGCGCCGGGCCGGGCCCGAGCGGCATCAACTGGCGCCACAGCCAGGTGGTCGCCGGCGGGTGCCAGTCGTCGTAGCGGCCGCTGAGCGCCTGGCCCCACTGGAACACCGTGTCCGGCATGATCACGCCCCAGCGGAAGGCGTAGACCTGGCAGGCGAGCAGCGGGACGATGGCGAGCGGCAGCAGCCAGCCGGGCGCCGCGGGCAGGCGCACGCTATCGTTCGGCGACACGCCCGCTCCGCTCGAGCTTGCCCCAGCCGACGCTCGGTCCGCGCAGCGCCTGCACGATCGCCTTCAGCACGACATAATACATGATCTGCCGATAGCCGATCCGCTGCGGCACCAGCAGCCACAGCAGCCGCCAGCGCTCGTGCCTCTCCAGCGCGAAGGCGATGGTAGCGGCGAGCAGGTCGATGGCGGTGAAGACCAGCCAATAGACCGCCATCTTGCCGACGTCGGTCTCGGTCTGCGCCCAGCCGTGCGCCTGGACCCTGAGCCAGGTCTCGACGATGCTGACGATCAGCGCGAGATCGATGATCGGCGAGATCGCCGCCAGCAGGATCTGGAACACGATCGCCTGCGGCAGGCCGATCCGGGCGAGCCCGCGCGGGCGGCCGGAGAGGATCGCGCCGCCATGCTTCCACAGGCATTGCAGCGTGCCATAGGCCCAGCGGAAGCGCTGCTTGGCGAGCGCGCGGAAGGTCTCAGGCGCCTCGGTCCAGGCGACCGCATATTGATCGTAGCGGACCGTCCAGCCGGCGCGCTGGATGGCGATGGTGAGGTCCTGGTCCTCAGCCAGCGTGTCGGCCGGATAGCCGCCGACCGAGCGCAGGGTTTCCACCCGCCACGCGCCGACCGCGCCCGGCACGACCGTCATCGCGTTCAGCCGGGCGAGCGCGCGGCGCTCAAGGTTCTGCGCGGTGATATATTCGAGCGCCTGCCAGCGGGTGACGACGTTGACGCGGTTGCCGACCTTGGCGTTGCCGGCGATGGCGCCGAGCTTCGGATCGGCGAACCAGCGGGCGAGACGGGCGATGGTCGTCGGCTCGAACTGGGTATCGGCATCCAGCGCGATGACGATCTCGCTCCGGACCTCTTCGAGCGCGCGGTTGAGCGCGCTTGCCTTGCCGCCGTTCCGGAGCGTCAGCAGCCGCACCCGCGGCTCGTCGGCGAAGCGGTCGCGGACGATCTCGCTGGTGCGGTCCTTCGAACCGTCGTCGACGACGATCACCTCGACGCCGACGTCTCGGCTGTCGAGCACGCGCCGCACCGCGCGCTCGATCACGCGCTCCTCGTTGAAGGCGGGGATGAGGACGGTGACGCGGCGGTCGGGATCGATCGGCGGGAAGACGATGCGCGCCTCGCGCCGCGCCTGGATGAGGGCGAGCGCGGAGAGGGTGATCGCGCGCACGATGCCGACGGTGATGGCGAAGGTGAAGATCCAGCTCAGCGCGGAGAGCAGGTAGCCGAGCGCCATGAACAGAGCGAGATCGGTGCGGGCCGCCGAGCGATCGCTGTTGGCGATCACCGGGTTGACCTGATCGCGGCTCAGCCCGGCGAGCGCGGAGACGGGCACGAAGGTGTAACCCCGGGCGCGCAGCTGATCGATCAGGATCGGCAGCGCCGCCACCGTCTGCGACCGGTCGCCGCCGGAATCGTGGAGCAGCACGACGTTGCCGCTATAGTCGGAGCTGGAGGAGGTGACCCCGTCGATCGTGCCGTCGACGATCGCCTTGACGCCGGGCCGCTTCCAGTCGCCCGGATCGACGTGGAGGCCGACCGACAGATAGCCGAGCGCCTGCGCCTCGGTGACCGGCACGATCTCGTCCGCCGTGGTCGGCTCGGCGTCGCCGAAATAGGGCGCCCGGAACAGCCGGAGCGAGCGGCCGGTGAACGCCTGGACGAGGCGCTGCGTGGCGTTGAGCTCGAAGCGGGTCTCGGCCGGCGTCGCGTTGGCGAGGTTGGGGTGGGTATAGGTGTGGTTGCCGACCTCGTGGCCTTCCGCCATCAGTCGCTCGAGCAGGCCGCGTTCGGCCAGGCCGTTCTCGCCGATCACGAAGAAGGTCGCCGGCACTCGCTTGGCCTTCAAGACATCGAGGATGCGCGGCGTCCAGGTCGGATCGGGGCCGTCGTCGAAGGTGAGCGCGACCAGCCCCTTGCGGTATCCGGTCCGTTCGATCTGGTAGGGCGAGGGGAGGCGGACGAAGCGTTCGTCGGCGATCGTGCCGTCCGGCGACACGGTCACCGCGCGCCGGCCGGTCACGCGCATCGCGCCGATGCGCAGGATCTCGCCCGATCCCTCGATGTCGACATCGGTACCGGCCGGGATCTGGGCGATGGCGGCCGGCGAGGGCAGATCGCGATGATCGCGCCCGAACAGCGTCCACACCGAGGGATCCTCGGTGCCGAGCCGCCACAGCGCGACCGACCGCACACCGAGCCGGTTGAGCGCGGCGATCTGGTTGTGGGCGGTGGCGGCGTCGGCCAGCCAGATCTGGTGATGGGTGCCGTCTTCGTCATAGCCGAAGGTGGAGTTGCCGCTTGCCTTGTCGAACAGCGGGGTGACGCCCGAATCCTTGGCGGCGAGCCACGCATCCTCGATCGAGGTGGCGTCGGTATCTCCGCCGGTCTTCCAGTCGTAGCCGTAGGAGGCGATGGCGACGACCAGACGCGACGGCGAGACGCTGCGCATCGCGCCGGCGACAACCTCCTCGAACCAGCGCTGCGAGGCGATCGGGCCCGGCTCGCCGCCCTGATAATGTTCGTCATAGGCCATCAGAAAGATCTTGTCGGTGACCGCGGCATAGGCGCGCAGGTCCCAATCGGGATCGGCCGCCGGCACGGCGATGGCAACGATCCAGCCGCGCGGGGCGAAGCGCGCGTGCGCCTCGGCGAGGAATCGGCGGTAGTCGGCATGCGCGGCGGGCGGCAGTTCCTCGAAATCGAAGAAGGCGCCGCTCGCGCCGTTGGCGGCGAGCATCGCCTCGACCCGGTCGAGCGTGGCCTTGCGTGCTACCGGATCGTGGAGCAGCGCCGCGATCCCCTTGCCGTCCCACTCGCCCTCCTGGGCATTCTGGATCATCGGCAGCAGCTTTGGCCGGTGCACGGCGTGGGCGAGGATCGCCCGGCCCCGCGCGTCCGGATAGAGGGTGAGGTGGTGATCCGGCCCGGTGATCGAGATCCAGCCGGGGATCAGCCAATCGAGCTGCTCGACGTGGCGGCGGAGCGAAGCGGTGCTGTCGCCGTCCCATGGCGCATGGAAGGCGATCGCCAGCGCCTTGTTGTCGGCGCTCGGCTCGCTTTGCCACAGCCGGTTGGCCAGGCGCAGCACGTGGCGCAACTGGCGATCCGAACGGCGCACGAAATTGTCGGTGCGTGTGGTGCCCTGCATCGTCGGCCGCTCGACCGAGAAGGGCAGCGCCGGCGACGGCGCCACCGCCAGGATCGAGGCGATGAACACGCCGGCCGAAAGCAGCATGAGCAGCACGAACGCGGCGACGGCGAGGCGGAAGCGCCGCCGGCGTCGGCCGGATGGATCGTAGAATACCGCGCGATCGGCCATGTGCGGTGTTCCAGCCCCGTCCTTGCGCCATGATCGTGGCAGCACGCGCTCTTATCGCCGAGCGCAGGCGGGATGTAATGAAATCGACGCCATCAAGCCAGCGTTGCCGCCATCCGGCTGCTTCGCTAGGGGAGGCGCCACGAGGGGAGACAAGAATGGCTGGAGAGGAAGCGACGAGCGACGGCGATCTGGTCGCCGCGCCCGCGAAGCTGGCGGTGCCGGCGGAGGTCGAGGATGCGATACGCACGCTCATCCGTTGGGCCGGCGACGATCCCGGCCGCGAAGGACTGGTCGACACGCCGAAGCGGGTCGCGCGGGCGTGGAAGGAATATTGCCAGGGCTATGGCGAGGATCCTGCCGCGCATCTCTACCGCACCTTCGACGAGGTCGGCGGCTATGACGAGATCGTGCTGCTGAAGGACATCCCGTTCCAGTCGCACTGCGAGCACCACATGGCGCCGATCATCGGCAAGGCCCATATCGCCTACCTGCCGCGCGACCGCGTGGTCGGCATTTCCAAGCTCGCCCGCGTGCTGAACGGCTTCGCGCGGCGGCTGCAGGTGCAGGAGCGGCTGACCGCGCAGGTCGCCGACTGCATCTGGGACAATCTCCAGCCGGTCGGCGTGGCGGTGGTGATCGAGGCGAGCCACGCCTGCATGACCGCGCGCGGCGTCCGCACGCCGGGCGTGTCGATGACGACCAGCCGGATGATGGGCGTGTTCCGCGAGGACGAACGCTCCCGCCGCGAGGTGCTGGCGCTGATCGGGCGGTGATGGCCGGGCCGGCGCGTCGCGGCCCGCTTCGCGGCGTTCCACCGGCGCCGGGCGGCTAAAGCTCCGGCAGCGGCCGGACCTTGCGTCCCCAATCGGCGAGGTTCGCCGAGGAGGCGCGCTCGATCAGCAGGTCGGCATCCTTGATCGTGTACCGCGCGCCCGTGTCGATGCCGGCGAGCTCGTCCCAGGTGACCGGCGCGGCAACGGGGGCGTTGGCGCGGGTGCGCGCGGCATAGGGCAGGATCGCGGTCGCGCCGCGCTGGTTGCGCAGCCAGTCGAGGAAGATCCGCCCGGTCCGCTCGGTCTTCTTCATATTGGCGGTGAACCGGTCGGGGTGCGCTGCGGAGATGGCGCGGGCGAAGCGGCTGGCGAAGTCCTTGACCGCGACCCAGTCGCGGCTTGCGTCGAGGGCGATGCAGACGTGCACGCCCTTCCCGCCGGACAGCAGCGGGTCGCTCGGCAGGCCCATGTCGGCCAACACGTCGCGCAGCTGCACGGCAGCCGTCTTCACCGCCTCGAACCCTAGCCCCTCGTCGGGATCGAGATCGAAGACGAGCCGGTCGGGCATCTCGACGTCGGCGATCTTCGCGCCCCAGCCGTGGAACTCGATCGCGCCCATCTGCACGCAGGTCAGCAGGCCCCGGGAATCGTCGACATAGAGATAGGGCTGGTCCGAGCCGTCCTTCTCGCGCACCGGCACATGCTTGACCGCGTCGCCAAAGCTGCCGGCATCGTGCTTCTGGAAGAAGCAGTGCTTGGCGCGGCCCTGCGGACAGCGCACCAGGCTGACCGGCCGATCGCCGAGCCATTGCAGCATCGGCGCGGCGACGGCGGCGTAGTAATCGGCGAGCTCGCCTTTGGTGATGCCGGATTCGGGAAAGACGACGCGATCGGGATTGGTGATCTTGACGCCGGCCATGTCGGGCGCCGGCCGCTCCTTGCGAACGGCCTTCACCGCCGCCGGCTTCTCCGCCACCACCTCGGCCGCCTGCTTGTCCTCGCGCAGGCCGAGGAAGCTCGGATGGCGGAGCACGCCGTCACCGGTGAACTCGGTGAAGGCGATCTCGGCGACGAGCTTCGGCTCGATCCAGTGCGCGCCGCGCGCCACCAGGCGCGGCACCTCGACGGTCGGCTCGGTGCGCGCGAGCGGCGTCATCTTCGCCATCAACTCGTCGATCAGCGCCATCGTGAAGCCGGTGCCCGCCTTGCCGGCGTAACGCAGCCTGCCATCCTCGTTCAGCCCCAGCAGCAGCGAGCGGAAGCCGCGCTGCTTGTCGCTCGCGGTCCAGCCGACGATCACGAACTCTTGCCGCTGGATGCACTTGATCTTGACCCAGTTCTGGCTGCGGCGGCCGCGATAGGGCGCGTCGGCGCGCTTGGAGATGACGCCCTCATAGCGCTCGCGGCACAGTGCCTCGAACAGCTTCTCGCCATGTTCGACGTCGTCCGCGAAGTGGATCGGCGCCTGCACGCCTTCGAGCAGCGTTGCGAGGCGCTGCTTGCGCTCGCGGTTGCCGAGGCCGGTCAGGTCCTCGCCGTCCAGCTCGAGCAGGTCGAACGCGAAGAAGGCGAGCGTGCCGCTGCCCTCCTTCAGGCTCGCCTGGAGCGCCTGGAAGCTCGGCCGGCCGTCCTTGTCGAGGGCGACGATCTCGCCGTCGATGAGCGCCGCCGGCAGATCGAGCGCCGCCGCCGCTGCGACGATCGCTGCAAACTTGTCCGACCAGTCCTGGCCCGAACGGGTGAACGCCCGCGCCTGGCCGCCAGCGACGGCGAGCAGGCAGCGATAGCCGTCATACTTCACCTCATGCAGCCAGCCGTTGCCGGCGGGGACATGATCGACGAGCGTCGCGAGCTGGGGATCGCGGAAGGCGGGGAGGGCGGCTGGCTTGCGCCTTTTTGGACGACCGGCAGCGGCGGCCGGCTTCGGCGGCGCATCGTTCGCCCGGTCCGGCTGCTGCGCCTGCGCGCCGCTCTTGCCCTCCTCGATCTCCAGCATCGTCCGCCCGGTGGTGACGCTGGTGAGATATTTCTCGACGAGATCGCCGGACGCACCTTCGTGCGGGCCGGCGACCTTGCGGAGCAGCCAGTTCTCGTTCTTCTCGCCGGCCCGGGGCTTCAGCCGGATCATGATCCATTCGCCACGCATCCGCTCGCCCTCGAGCGTGAAGTGGAGATGGCCTTCCTCGATCGTCTTCGACGGATCCTTGCCGGGGTGGGGCAGCCAGGTGCCGCGATCCCACAGCATCACCGTGCCGCCGCCATACTGGCCCTTGGGGATGGTGCCCTCGAAGGTGGCGTAGGAGAGGGGATGATCCTCGGTACGAACGGCGAGGCGCTTGTCGTCCGGATTGGGGCTCGGCCCGCGCGTCACCGCCCAGCTCTTGAGCACGCCATCCAGCTCCAGCCGGAAGTCGTAATGGAGGCGGGTAGCGTCATGCTTCTGGACCATGAAGCCGTGGCCGGCCTCGCCGGCTATGGCGCCGGCCGGCTCGGCGGTCTTGGTGAAGTCGCGCTTGGCGTTGTACCGGGCGAGCGGATCGGCCCCCTTGGCCGGGCTGCGCGCCACGGCTCAGGCCCGCTTGCGCGCAGGCGCCCGGGGCTTGGCAGTCGCAGGCTTTGCGACCGGCTTTGCTGCCGCGGGCTTGGCTGCCGCCGGCTTGGCGTCAGGCGTCGCCTCCGGCTTCTTGGCGATCGGCCGCTTCGCCGCCGGCTGGGCGGTGTCGTTCGCGGCGGGCTTGTCGAGCGATCGCTTGAGGGCCGCCATCAGGTCGACGACATTCGACCCGCGCGAGGCGGGCGCATCGTCCTCGTCCGAGGTCGTGATGGTACGGCCCTTCTTCTTGCGCTCGATAAGGTCCTTCAGCGCATCGATATAGCGATCGTGGAACTCGCCGGCGTCGAACTTGCCGCTCTTCTTGTCGATCAGCGTGCCGGCGAGATCGAGCAGCTCCTCGTCGGGCTTGGCATCGCCGATCGAGCGGAAGAACGATGCCGCCTTGTTGACCTCGTCGGCGTAGCGCAGCGTCTCCAGCACCAGCCCCCGCCCGCACGGCTTGAGGCTGACGACATATTCGCGGCCGCGCAGCGCAAGCTGGCCGAGGCCGATCTTGCGCGCCTTGCGGAGCGCTTCCCGGAGCACGATGAACGCCTCTTCCGCCAGATCGTCGGCGGGGACGACATAATAAGGCTTGTCGTAATAGATCGGATCGATGTCGTGGCTGTCGACGAACTGGGTCAGCTC
>CAXTTP010000018.1:0-21672 GCA_964247195.1 uncultured Sphingomonadaceae bacterium | reverse complement strand
GTGAGGCCGCAAGCAGGCGACGTTGACAGGCCCGGGCCTGCCGCCTATCTCGCCCGCCGCCGCTGCTGCCCCGTCGTCTAACGGTAAGACACCGGACTCTGACTCCGTTTATCGAGGTTCGAATCCTCGCGGGGCATCCAGCCACAACCGGATAATGTAACCCGAGCCGCTGTCCACTACGTCGGACGCAAAGCGGACACGCGAACGCTGTCTCTGGTTGGCGGTAGGCCCGAAGTCCATTCCATGGTGGCCTACCCGCGCCACTTGCGCATCGCCGCCGCAAACGCGTCGCTGGCCAATGCGCGCTCCCGTTCAAGCTGGGCTGCCTCTACCGCTTGCGCCTTCTCCAGAGCCTTGCGCTCCCGGGCCAGCTCCGCCTCCCGGTCCGCCAGCTCCTTGCGCTCCGCGGCGTGGCGCGCGTCCGCGTCGGCAGCAGCCCGCTCAGCCTCGTCGAGAGCCGTCCGGCTCGGGCGGGGCACCGCCTTCTTCGCGGGCCTGGCCGCCGATTTCGGCTGTGCGGCCCCCGCGGCTTGCTGCCCTTCTACCTTCGTCGCCGCGCGCGGCTTGTCCGGCGGCAGCGCGGCGATCTGCTCAGCGGCAGTCCCGCGCAGCCGCTTGATAACCGCGCCTGGCCGCGCCAGCGGTTCGGCGGCGAGCTCCGGATCGGTGACCAGTTCGGCCTCGCCGCGGGAGAACAGGTCCTTGTCGCTGCCCCATGCCTCCATCGCCGCCTTCTGGCTCGGCGCCGCCACGTAGGCGTCGTGGAAGCCGATAGGCGTGCGGTAGACCTTGAGCTTGGCGGCGCGGGGCATGGCGTAGAGAATATAGCGCCAACCGTTCGCGCGGAAGGCGCCGGCGCGAGGGCGGTGCTGTCTCGTCGATCGTGGTACGGGGCAGGGGCTTCACGCACCGATTTCCCAATATGTCATCCCGTCCGCGGCATGCATCTCGCGCACGCCGAAGCGTTTCGTCGGCGGCTCGTTGTCGTTGATCAGGCTGTGCATGTCGCGCAGCACATCGCGGGCCTCGCCGACATAGCCATGGCCGATCGCGGTCAGGTCGACGTTGGTCACGTTGATGGTGTCGATTCCGGGCAGGATCGTAACCGGCGGGATCAGGCCGACGCGATCGAAGTCGTGCAGCCAGCGCGACGCTTCGACGGCTCGGTCACGGCTGGATACGTATAGCGTGGTCCGTTGCGCGAGCTGGCCATAGGCGGCGGCAAGCAGGCGGAACGTGCCGGCATCGACATCGGCCGCGGCCAGCAGAAATTGCCCGAGCCGGGCGCCGCGGCTCTGCTTAACGCGTTGCTCGATCCGGTTCACTGCCCGCAGCACGCCCCGGTTGCCCATGCTGTGCACGATCACGTGGACCGTCTCGGCTCCGCTTCGCTCGACGAAATCGGCAAGAAAGTCGCCGAGCGCGCCTTCACTCGCTTCGATTGTCGCAGCGTCCGCAAGATAGCCGTCGAGGCGGCCCTTGGACGGCCAGCTAAAGAAAGCCATTGCGCCCCGCACCGAAAGATCAAAGCCGATCTGAGCCGCGCGTAGCGCCGCGTCGTGGAACGAGACGTTGTAGCCGTGCACGAAAACCACGGCGGAACGGGCATCGGACGGCGCCCTGTGCAATCTGCGCTGCACGTCGCTCCAGAACGCCGAGGCCGCAAGCTCCTCGACTGCGCGGAGCTCGAGGCGATCGTCCTGGCGGCCATGTAAGCGATCGAAGATCCGGCGCAGCCGCCCGCTGCCCACGGACCCGATCCGGTGCGATTTCGGTACGAACACCTTGCAGGTGCCATAGTGAACCCGATCGTCGCGCTCGGCCGAATAGCCCTTCGACGGGTCTGCAGGATCAAGGGGTCTGCGGTTGGTGCCGTATAAGACGATGTAGTCCGCGCCGCTGCGCGCATGGTCGTCTCGCGGAGCGTCAAGCCAAGGCGAACCGGGTGCGGAACCTACCGCCGGTGGCTGTAAGTCGAAAGGTTCGGCAGGGAAAGCGGCGGGTGGCGGCGGCAGTGCGGTTGGCACCAAGTCGAACGCGGCCGCCGCGCCCGCTGACGGCAAATCATCGAACCTGATCGACGCAGCAAAGGGATCTTCTCCGCCAACCGGGAGCGATGACGCATCGTAGGCGTCGCGCCACAGCGGCGCAAAGCGGCCGGTCCGCGACAGCATCGCATCCAGCAACCGACCAAGTTCGGGGGAAAATGCATCTTCTCCGGCGCCATCGTCATGGGCGATTTCAGCCGAGACGACCTTGTCGAGCGCGCCCGCTGCATTGAAGATCACGGTGCCTAGCTTCGGCCGCGGCGCCCCAGCCTCGCGGTGTACAGCTTGACGGATGGCGCGAAGCTCCTCCGCGGACGCGTCGTCCGATCGCGCCGCGACTTGCCGGAGCCGGGCTTCTATCCGGGGGCGCAGCGCATCCAGCGTTCTTACGGCTTCGAGGGTTTCGTGGATCTCGCCGCGCTCGACGAGAGCGTTGCGCAGTTCGGTCAATGCGCCCAGCAACCGTGCGAGTGCTTCCGCATAGCTATCCATTGTTCACCCCCGCACAGCCGTCGCGACCCCAGAGATGCCATCGGTCACGAGCAGAAGCTGTCGCCGTTCTCCGCACAGGTTCTGCACGACATGTGGTCAGGCGATCGTCGGCAGCCTGTCCAGGTGCTTGTCGAGCGTTAGTGGATAGTCGCGCACGCGTACGCCGGTCGCGTTGTAGACTGCGTTGGCGACCGACGCGCCGACGCCGCACAGTCCCAGCTCGCCGACCCCCTTCGCCTTCATCGGATTCGCCAGCGGGTCCGCCTCGTCCAGGAACACCACCTCCTGGTGCGGGATGTCGGCGTGAACGGGCACCTCGTACTGCGCGAGGTCGTGGTTGATGAACAGGCCGAAGCGGGTATCCACCGCCAACTCTTCCATCAGCGCGCCGCCGACGCCCATCGTCATCGCGCCGATTACCTGGCTGCGCGCCGACTTCGGATTCAGGATGCGTCCGGACGCGCACAGCGCGAGCATGCGGCGTACGCGGGTCACGCCGGTAAAGGCGTCGACGCCGACCTCCACGAAGTGCGCGCCGAACGTGGAGATCTGCCACTGCTTGTCGAGCTGGCCGTACTCGATCTTATCCTCCGCCGTCAGCTCGCCGGCCGCCGTGGCCTGCTTCAGCGCGACGATGCGGTTGCCGGCGCGCACCTTGCCGTCTTCGAACACCGCGTCCGCTGCATTGAAGCCAAGCCGCTGCGCCACCTGCTCGCGCAGCTTCACGCACGCCGCGTAGACGCCCGCGGTCGAGTTGGCCGCGCCGAACTGCCCGCCCGAGCCGGCGGAGACCGGAAAGGCACTGTCGCCCAAACGCACCGTGACCGCGTCCATCGGCACACCCATCATCTCGGCCGCGGTCTGCGCGATGATCGTGTAGCTGCCCGTTCCGATATCCGTCATGTCGGTCTCGACCGTCACGCCGCCGTCCCGGCCCAGGCGCACGCGCGCGGCCGACGGAAAGTTGATGTGGTTGCGGAACGCCGACGCCACGCCCATGCCGACCAGCCAGCGCCCGTCGCGCACCTGGCCGGGCTTGGGGTTGCGCCGTGACCAGCCGAACCGCTGCGCTCCCTCCTGCAGGCATCGTGTCAGCTGGCGCTCGGAGAAGCGCCGCTCAGGCTTTTCCGGATCGACCTGGGTGTCGTTCTTCACGCGGAACGCGATCGGATCCATCCCCAGCCGCTCGGCCATCTCGTCCATCGCGATCTCGAGCGCCATCAGGCCCGGCGCCTCGCCCGGTGCACGCATCGCATTGCCTTCGGGCAGGTCGAGCACGGCGAGCCGTAGCGCGATTTTCCGGTTGGCACCGGCGTAGAGCAGCTTGGTCTGGCTGGTGGCGGTCTCCGGGCTACCGTGCGGCTGGTCGCCCGAGCCGCTCTCGTGCGCGATGGCGGTGATCGTGCCGTCGTGCGTCGCGCCGATCTGGATGTGCTGGACGGTCGCGGGACGATGCGTGGAATTGTTCGGCATCATCGGCCGTGTCATCGCGACCTTGACTGGCCGTCGCGCCGCCTTGGCGCCCAGCGCTGCCAGCACCGCGTCCGCGCGCAGGAACAGCTTGCCCCCGAAGCCGCCGCCCACATAGGGCGACATGAACCGGATCTTCTCCTTGGGGATGCCGAGTGTCCGGGCGAGGTCGCCGCGACCCCAGTCGATCATCTGGTTGGAGGTCCACAGCCGCAGCTCGTCGCCGTCCCAAGAAGCGATCGACGCGAACGGCTCCATCATCATGTGGCTCTGGTCGGGCGTCGAGTAGCGCTCGTCGAGCTTGACCGGCGCGGCGGCGAACGCCTCCTCGAACCGGCCGACGCGATCGATGGGCGGCGAGCCGCTGCCCTCCTTGCTATTGCCCCCGGTCAGCGGCGCAGTCTTGAGCGCCTCGGTGAGGTCGAACCTTCCCTTGCCGCGAACATAGTCGACGCGCACCAGCGCCGCGGCGGCCCGCGCCTGCTCGAACGTGTCGGCCACCACCAGCGCGACCGCCTGATGATAATGCTCGATCTCGGGGCCGGCGAGCAGCTTCACGGTGTTGAAGTTGCCTTTGCCAAGCGGGCCGGCATTCTGGGCCGTGACGATCGCAATTACGCCGGGTGCTGCCTGAGCTGGCGTGAGGTCGATCGAGCGGATCGTGCCCTTCGCAATGGCCGAGCCGAGGATGAAGCCATAGGCGGCGTCAGCGGGCTCGCGATGCTCGTAGGCGTAGGGCGCGGTCCCGGTGGTCTTCAGCGGTCCGTCGATCCGGTCGTGCGCGCGACCGACCACCGCCATGCGGTCGATCGGATTGGCTGGGGCGGGCGTGTCGAACTTCATCGGGTCAGGCCTTTGCTTCGGCGAGAACGGACGCCAGCGCGCGGGTGGCGAGCGGCAGCTTGAAGGCGTTGTCCTTCGTTGGCGTCGCGCCCTGGAAGGCGCGACCGGTCACCGCGGCCGCGCCGTGGCGCAGCAGCGCGTCCGCCGCCTCGACGCGCCACGGGCGAGGCGCGACGCCTCCGAACGCGACCCGCCCGCTGCCGTCGGGCTGGATCACCGCTGCGACCGACACCAGCGCATAGGCGTAGGAGGCGCGGTCGCGGACTTTCTCGTAGAAGTGCTTGCCGCCAAGCGGGCGCGGCAGCGTCACCGCCGTGATCAGCTCGCCAGGCCCGAGCACCGTGTCCTGCTCGGGATTGTCGCCCCACAGCCGGTGGAACTCGGCGATCGGGATCGCGCGATGTGCCCCGGTCGCGTTCACCGTCTCCACGGTCGCGTCGAGCACGCGCATCGCCACCGCCATGTCGCCCGGGAAGGTCGCGATGCACTTGTCGGATACGCCGATCACGCCCAGCTGGCGCGACACGCCGCCGATCGCAGCGCAGCCGGCGCCGGGGTTGCGCTTGTTGCACGGCATGTTGGTGTCATAGAAGTAGGGGCATCGCGTCCGCTGGAGCAGGTTGCCCGCCGTAGTCGCCTTGTTGCGCAGCTGCCCCGACGCGCCCGCCACGATCGCGCGTGTGAGCACGGCATAGTCGCGCCTCACCCGCTCGTCAGAGGCGAGATCGGTGTTGGTGACGCCTGCGCCGATCCGCAGCCCGCCGTCCGGCGTCGCCTCGATCCGGTCGAGTTTGAGATCCTGCACATCGACGAGGTGTGTCGGCGTCTCCACCTCGATCTTCATCAGATCGAGCAGATTGGTGCCGCCCGCGATGAACTTGGCCCCGGGCCGAGCCGCCACCGCCCGCGCCGCAGCGGCCGGGTCGTGCGCGCGCTCGTAGGTGAACGCCTTCATGCCCGCTCTCCCGCGACTTCGGCGATCGACTCGGCGATGTTCGAGTAAGCGCCGCAGCGGCAGATATTGCCGCTCATCCGCTCGCGCAGTTCCATGTTCGTGGCCTGCGGCCTGGCGAGGAGATCGGCCTGCACGTGGCTCGGCACGTCGCGCTTGATCTCCTCCAGCACCGCCACCGCCGAGCAGATCTGGCCGGGCGTGCAATAGCCACATTGATAGCCGTCGTGCTTCACGAACGCGGCCTGCATGGGGTGCAGCTTCTCGGGCGTCCCCAAGCCCTCGATCGTGGTGACCTCGTCGCCGTCGTGCATCACCGCCAGGCTGAGGCACGAGTTGATCCGGCGGCCGTTCACGATGACGGTGCAGGCCCCGCACTGGCCATGGTCACACCCCTTCTTCGTGCCGGTCAGCTTCAGGTGCTCGCGCAAGGTGTCGAGCAGCGTGGTCCGGGCATCGAGCGACACTTCTCTCCGGGTGCCGTTCACCCTCAGCGACACCGTCATCGGGGCGGGACCGCGGTTCTCTGGCACGTTTTCAGGCAGCACCGCGGCGGGCGCGACCGTGCCGACGGCGACCGTGCCGACGGCGGCAACGGCGCCACCCGCGAGGACGATGCGGCGGGAGAGCTCAACATCAGTAATCGGCATCTGCAACCTCTTCCTCAGCGCCTTCACGCTTCGCACGATAACGCGAAAGGCGCGACCTTTAAACGACGCCGCCCGCCGCCTCCGCATTCTGAGCATAGGACCCGATTGCCGGTTCAGGACAGCGTCTATGACGACCGGCGGCTTTCGGCGCAGGGAGCAGCCCGGCAGGAAGCGCCTGGTCTCGGCCGCTTCCGCCCTGGCTCATGCTGGCTTCGATGATCGGTCAGCGCGGATCAATCGGTTCGCCGGGCAGCAAGCCTGGTCCCGGATGCAGGCTGCGTAGCGCGAACACGTCAAGCCGACGATCGGCCTGCACCCGCGCGACGCGCACGTAATCCCGCTTCAGTGCCTTCAGGAGCAAAGCGCGCGTGCCGACGTCGACCCGCGGCACCAGCGGCGTGTCCGCGAAAACGATCGCTCCTGGGTGGGTGGCCAACAGCCTTTCCTCCTCCGCCACAGCATCGACGCCGAGCGCCGGTGTTTCACTCGGGTTGTTGAGGTGGTCGGGATAGATGAACCGGGTGGGCACGCAGGCCCCCGTCAGAAAGTAGAGAGATGTCGGGCCATCGTAGACGTAGAGGCACCGTCCGTCCGCAACGTAGGGCTTGATCGCCTTCACCAACGCCATCGCCGCTGCACGATGACGCTCGGCGAGGCCGAACTGCGGCGGTGCCAGAAAGAACGGCCAGACGAGCAGGATGCCGATAATGACGGCCCGCTTTCTCCCAGGCAGTTCCGTGAGCGGGGCGACGAACACCAGAAGTGGCGGCATGACTGTGATGAAGTAATACTCGAAGACATCACCGAGCATTGCGAAGCCGATGAAGGCGGCGAGGCACCAGCCTGCCACGATGCCGAAATCGGCTCCGCGCGCCGATCGCGGTCCGCACAGACCGGATCCCGTCTTTGCAATCGCCATCAACATCACCGGCCCGCCGATGACCGCGACGAGCATGCGCTGGTGAAAGCGCCGTTCGGGCGGAAAAGGCAGTCGGGAGAATATCGACACGAAGTTGGCCTGCACGAAGGCGTCAAGATGACCGAGGCGCCAGTAGACCGCGATGGCGACCAGCGTGGGAAGCGCCGCCAGCGCGATCATCGCAGACGCAACCGCAAGCATGGCGCGCCTGGTCATGCCAACGCGCCGAAACCGTCCCAGGAAGACAAGGCCGAAATAGATGCCTTCAACGACCGGTGTATACTTACACTGGATGGCGAGGCCGGCGAGTGCCATCGCCACCAGCGCGCAGCCGATCACCGCGCGCGGTCGCGAGCTGTCGATTGCCTTGAGAGCAAGCCACGCCTGGGACGCGGTGAGCACACTATAAATGACCGAGGACTGACCGCCCGATCCACGCAGCGGATTGAGGAACAGCAGGTAGGCGATGGCGACGATTAGCGACCCGCCAACTCCTGCGCCCCGCCGCGCCATGGAGTAGATCAGCGCCGCCGTAGCACCGGCACACAACGCGGCAACCAGCTGATACTGAACCACGCCCTCGCCGCCTAGCAGGCGGATCATCGCGTAGATGGCAAACAGGCCCAGCGGCTTTCTGTCCCACATCTCTACGTAGGGAATATGGCCGTGCAGCATGCGGTCGCCGACCGTCAGGTAAAGCTGCTCGTCGAAATTGAGGATTGGATCGCCGAAGGTGGGCGCACGATACGCCAAGGCAAAGATCAGGATCGCTAGGTGAGGCCAGTAACGCGTCCATGCTGCCGCCCAGGCCGTCGCCTGGTCTTGGCGCGGCCAACGTGAGGTCGACGTGAAAATAGTTGCCACCTTTGCCCCCGGAACGCGCCGGAACGCTGTAGGTTAGCGGTTGCTGTGATTTGGTTAGCACAGGGTAAGCGCGCGCCCCGCTTTCAGCGTGCAACGCAAACTCCCGCCAACATCGCAAGAGCTCACCGTTGCCGGCGAACATTGACCGCTTCCACTTTGGGCCCAACGTGAGCAGGGCAATCACCTTCGTAGCCGTGTTCGACGCGGCCTTTGAGCCAACCCGTTCTTAACTCCTTGGCGTGACAACGTTCGGCGCCCAGAACCGGATGGCGTCATGATTCACGAGACGATCGAACCCTGCGTACTGCCTGCTGATATCGAAGCCATCGAGCAGAGTATCGGTCGGATCGCCTTCGCACGCGATGGCACCATTCTCCGCCATAACGAGCGCTGTCTGGCTCTGTTCGGCTATGTCGGATGGGAGTTGGTCGGGCGCAACCGGAGCATTTTCCGGCCGACTTCATCGGCAGGCCGGCAGCGGGATGCCATCGACGGCGTGTTCGAGAGCGGACGTCCTTTCTTCGGTGACATGCGACAGCTCAGGCGTGACGGTACGGCATTCTGGGCGGAGGTCGCGTGCATCCCGGTACCGGGCAACGGTGAGCCCGTCGGCGAGGTCGTGGTGCTTGTTCGGGATGTGACCGAGCGGATGATGTCCGCGGCCGACGACGCCGGCCAGATCGCCGCCATCAACACTTCGCAGGCCGTCATCCACTTTGCGATGGACGGCACCATCCTCCATGCCAATTCCAAGTTCCTGGACGCTACCGGCTATCAACTCAACGAGATTGTCGGGCGGCCTCACCGCATCTTCGTGGATCCGGCAGAAGCGGCCGACGCGTCCTACGAGGCATTCTGGGACCACCTGCGCATCGGCTCCCATGCATCCGGCGAGTATCGCCGGATCCGCAAGGACGGCAAAGCCGTTTGGCTACGCGCGACCTACAACCCGATCCTCGACCTCGACGGGCGGCCCTTCAAGATCGTTGAATATGCGGTCGACGTGACACCCGAGAAGCAGCAGACCGCCGACTTCCACGGTCAGATCGCCGCGATCGACAAGTCGCAATGCGTCGTGACCTTCGCGCCGGACGGCACCATCATCGATGCCAACCGCAACTTTCTCGATACGGTCGGTTACACCATGGATGAGCTGGAAGGACGGCATCATCGCATGTTCGTCGATCCGGCGCACGCGCACAGCCTTGAATACGAGGTTTTCTGGAGCGACCTCGCCGCCGGCCGCCATCGCAGCGGCGAGTTCCGCCGGGTCGGCAAGGGCGGGCGCGAGCTCTGGTTCCAGGCGATCTACAGCCCGGTTCTCGATCAGGAGGGCCGCCCCTTCAAGATCGTCAAATATGCGACCGCGGTCACGCGCGAGAAGCTGCGTCAGGCGGACCATCAGGGGCAGATCGCGGCGATCCACAAATCGCAGAGCGTCGTGTCCTTCAATGTCGACGGCACCATCCTCGACGCCAACGACAATTTCCTCAACCTGACCGGCTATCGGCTGTCGCAGGTGCGCGGTCGTCACCATTCGATGTTCGTGTCGCCCGGCGAGCGCGACAGCGAAGCCTATGGCGAGTTCTGGCGAGCCCTTGCCTCCGGCGAGTACAAGAGCGGCGAGTTCAAGCGTCTCACCCATGATGGCCGGGAGATATGGCTCCAGGCGTCGTACAATCCGATCCTCGACATGAACGGCCGACCGTTCAAGGTCGTGAAGAACGCGGTCGACGTCACCGAGCAGAAGCTGCGCCAGGGCGACTATGAGGGTCAGATCGCCGCAGTCCGAAAGTCGCAGGCGGTGGCGTCGTTCGACCTGGACGGCACCATCATCGAAGCCAACGACAACTTCCTGACGCTGATGGGATATGAGCTTGCGGAGGTCTTGGGCAAGCATCACCGGATGTTCGTCCACGCCGATGCGGCCGCGAGCGAGGAATATGAGAGCTTCTGGAGGGAACTACGCGAGGGCCGGTTCACATCCGCCAAATTCCGGCGCCTGGCGCGCGACGGGTCGGATGTCTGGATCCAGGCCTCGTACAACCCGATCTACGACCTCAACGGCAAGCCGTTCAAGATCGTGAAGATCGCGGCCGACATCACCGCCGACGTCGCCCTGGCGGCCGACCTCTCGCGCGCGCAGAAGGAGGTGCAGCACGATCCCGCGACCGGGCTCCCCAACCGCCTGGGTCTGCGCAAGTTCATGCGGGAGGTGCTTGCGGCGACGGACAGCGAGCTGGCGCTGTTCTATCTCGACCTCGATCATTTCAAGCCGATCAACGACACCTTCGGCCACGATGTCGGCGATCTCGTGCTGCGCACGGTCTCGGCGCGGCTGAAGGCGGAAACCGGCGCCGGTCAGATCGTGGCTCGCATCGGAGGCGACGAGTTCGTGGTTGCCGCCTCGAGCCTATCGCGTGCGCAGGTCGTAGAACTGGCCGAACGTCTGATCGAGACCGTCTCCCAGCCGATCGCGCATGGCGACCGGTGGCTGGAGGTGGGGCTGTCGATCGGCATCGCGCTGACACCTCAGGACACGCTCGAGGAGGACGAGCTGTTCCGCTTCGCCGACGTCGCGCTTTACCGCTCCAAGGGGAACAAGCGGGGCACCTTTACCTTCTACGGCGAAGATGCGGAGGTCTCGGCCGAGGCGGAACGCCACATGGCCCATGACATGCTGTTCGCGGTCAAGGCGAGACAGTTCGATCTGGCTTGCTCCGTCCGCCTGTCGGATTCCGAAGACGTCGCCATCGAGGTACGGCCCCGGTGGAACCATCCAATCCTCGGCCGCCTCGGGACGGAGAACTTCCTGCGCGTCGCGGAGCAGAGCGGCCTGATCGTGCCGCTGGGTGACTGGATGCTCCGCTCCGCCTGCAAGCTTGCCACGGGCCTGCCTGACGTCACCGTCTGCGTTCCGATCTATCCCAAGCAACTTCTGGCCAGCAACCTGCCAGAGATGCTGGAACTCGCATTGCGTGAGAGCGGTCTGGATCCCTGCCGCCTGGAGCTGCGGCTCGAACGCGGCACTGCGCGGGTTAGCCCGGAAAGCCTGAGGACCGATCTTGCGAAACTCAGGGCGATGGGCGCGACCGTGGTGGCCGATGACGTCCTCATGGGCGAGAACTCTATGGCTACGCGCGCATCGTGGAGCGTGGATCGCGTGACCGTTGACGCTCGTCTCCGCACCCTCCTGCGCCGGCAGTCCCACCCTCTGATCGAAGCGATCGACGCTGGTGAGACCGCGATACCGGGCTCGGGCAAGCGCGTGTTCGAGATCGATGCAGATGGAGCACTTCACAGCTTCGTCCTTCTGGACGCTGTGGATACCGCCGCCATCGGCATGGCCGTGGAGCGTGCGAGGGCAGGATGTGCGTCCGATCTGTCCTCAGGCAAGGAGCACGAACTGGAGGCTGAAGGCGCCGGCTGATGCTTCATAGACTGCGCCGCGTATCACTCGCGGAAGACGGCGCAGGGCAGTGAGGCTGGCGGCTGCGGGACGGACAAGCCCCCGTCGGCGGCCGCGCACCAAAGCCGGTCAAGGGTGGTGACGTGAACGGGTGACCGCTCGATCCCGCTCACCCGTGGAACGTCGCGGCTCGCCGGGCGTGCTTCCGTGCTTTTCGCTCCGCCCACTATGCCTCCCTTGATTCCTGCACCCGCCCGGGCGCATCGTAATGGCGGCGGGCGTTCTCGCCTCAACCAAGGCGCGCGCAGGGGGTGGACGATGGCGACCGAGGAGATCAAAACCTATATTCTGGAGATCTACGCTGGCGATCAAACCGCCAATCTGCGGGCAAGCATCACCCTCTTCGACGCAAAGAAAGATGAGATGGGAACGTTGGGGTTTGTCGAGGACGGCCCCATTCCCGCAAACATCCCAGGCGGGATCCCGGTGGCCTATTACCCTGTCTCGCGCTATGCGGACGTTGTCGACATGTTGCGGAACGAGAGCCCGGTGTACCTGGTCTATGGTAACGGGGATCAGGTCTCGATAACCACGGCTTCCGAAAATATTGGCGACGGCGAGAGACTGGCGACAAGCCGCTTCGTGCCGATCGGATCCAAGGTCGGTCTTTAGGCGCCAGTCGCGCCCGCGGCCCGAGCCACTCGGCTCGCTGACTTCCATCATCCCGGCATTCGGAGATGGTGCCGACCTTGAGGCTGAACCGCTAGCGGCAGACGTAATACTTTCGTGCCCCTCAGCGTGCCGTTCCGCACGGCGTGCGGTTTCCGCACAGCGCGCAGAACGCTCCGTTCTTTCAACGGCCGGCGTTCGCAGAAAACGACGCAGGCGCGTGGCCGGCGACGAGGGCTACACGTCCAGGAATAGCTTCTTAAGGCGTGCGGCGATGCGCCAGGCACCCGCATCGCTCACATGCGCAGCGCCGCTCCATTGCCCGTGCGCTTCCTCGACCCGGTAAGGTCCCCAATCGTCGTGAAGGTTGTAGCACTCGTGCCCGTCCGCGAGGCAGAACGCCCATAATGCATCCCGGTAGCTGCTCAGCTCTATCTTGATCCGCCCCCCGTTTCTCGAAGGTGCGACGAAGATGAAGCCCACGTCGGGGAGAACGGCCCGGATGCTCGCGACGACCATGCGGAGGGTTGCGATGTAGGTTGCGGGCGTCCTGCGCCGTCGGCGGGAGTCGTTGGTTCCCAGGATGAGCACGATGACATCCGGCGCCAGCGCAGCCACGCCGGGAGCGATCGACGAAGAGGCATAGGTTCTCATTTGAAGCGCGTCGATCCCGCCGCAACCGCACTTGAGCACCTCGACGCCAGTCGCAGGCGTGGTCGTGTAGTAGAAGCCGAACAGGGCGACCGTCGCGCCATCCAGATTGACGCTGGTATCCAGCTCGACATCGTGGGGCTCCGCGACGAGCCCGTCGACCGTCAGCACCTTGAAGCCGCCGCCGGCGGGGGCAGCCACCAACCGCCACGCGGCGCCGCCCACCCGATATCGGAAGCGCCCGCCAGTCGCAGCATAGTGCAGCCGGAACTCGGTGCCCTTGAAACTCCAGCGGGCAGTCGCGTCGCGCCCGGTCGTCGAGATCGCGAGGCCGTCATGCGCGAAGCCGAAGGACGGAACCGGCTGGATGCCCCACGTGCCGATCGCCGCAGCGCGCAAGGTCCATCCCGAACTGGTGGCCGCCGCGCCGTTGATCGGGCCATACGGGGGATGGATGCCGTAGCGATCCGTATCGACGCCGATCCAGCCTGCGTCGACACGACCTAGCTCCGGAGCCAGCAGGTCGGAGAGGTATTGAGGGATCTGCTGAATCTGAGCCCAGCTGTCGCCAAGTGTCATCAGCCGCGCGCGACCGCCGCCCGTCCGCATCGCGGCCACCTTGGCGCGCCAGACGTAGAGGGAGCGCCCATCCGTGGCGATCGGCAGGGCGAGGCCCTGTTCGCGACCGAGCGAGGCCCCCGCTGCCACGGCGGACGGAGCCGGAGGAGCAGCGCTCTTCCCCGGTTCGCCGGCCGGCGCCAGCGCGATGATCCGCTGGCGAAGCCGCTTGTTTTTGGCCGTCGGCGCCCGAGCGAAGAGCTTGTCCGCGGGGATCATGGACAGCTTGGGGTGGCCGCGCTGCAACGCTCGAACCGCAAGCGCCCTCAGATAGAGTAGCGATCGCTTCCGACCCGCGCGCACCTTCGCGTCCGGCCGCGCGCCGTACGCGATGAAGTTGATGATCAGCCCCTTCAACAAGCCCATCTCGTGGAGCACCGCCTCCGACTCGGGCCCGAAGAAATAAGCGGGGAAGAACATTTCATCCGGGATCGTACGCAGAACGTTCCGGCGGAACGTCTCGTCGACGCGATCGAACGGATCGTAGACGATCAGGTGGTTGCGGGCCGAGATGTTCGGCGAGAGATCCACCGGATGCGCCACCGGCAGGCGGGGTGAAAAGGCGATTGCGGTCGCATCCAGGCAGCCAGAGTAAAATAGCGCGCAATAGGCACCCAGGTTCATCCCGTAGAGGATGACGCTTCCATATTCGTGGAGGATCGGACGGACCGCCTCCCTCAGCGTGCTCGGATCGAGCATCTGATAGGGATCTTTGCTGGAATGTTCGACGTAGATCACGTCCACGCCGTTCTTGTTTAAGTATCTGACTCCGAATCTTGTATGCTCTTGGCCGACAATGTCGGACCAAAAGAACGTGACCGCCACAGCATCGAACGATCGTGCGCCACTAGCGGGAAACAACTCTATATGACAGCGATCATCTGACTTGAGTATGGTGCGGGAACGTCCATCTAAGGACTTGTCGTCCACTCGCACGTCCATCGGCGTGGCTTTCGAAGGAGGTTCTGTTTGCTCTTCTGAGAGGCAAGCGTCCGGAATGACTCGGTTGCTGGAGCCCGCCGTAGAGCATATTCGACCGGCTCCTGCTAACCAAGCGCCATGTGAGGACCGAACCAGATACGCTCGCGCTGCTTCCCGCCGGTCCCGATCGTTGTCACGGCTTGGGTTTGATCGCGTCCTTGATGATCAGGCTACGCCGCTGTCACCAGGCTGTGCACGACATACTCTACCGACCATTGCGCACCGATCCGCCAGTCTGTCGTGCGCTCACTCGTCGTCGTTGTCGCCGCCGCGCGCGGTGGGGCGGACAGCGAACGGCCGCGACGCGGCCGCGCGCCTGCGGAAGTTCGCCATATACTGGCCGGCGATCGCGGGATCGCGGATGATCAGGAGGTTCTCTGCGTTCGCTTCCTGAGCCGAGGTCGTGAAGTTGAAGCTGCCGGTGATCACCGTCGTCCCATCGATGATCATCACCTTGTTGTGCGCGGTCTTGACCTTGTCGTCGACGAGCGGCCGGATGCCCGCGGCGATCAGCTGGCGCGCCGCATAGGAGGGCTTCTCGTGCTTCGGCGCCAGAATGAGATCGATCCGCACTCCGCGATGCTCGGCCTGGGCCAGCGCCTTGATGATCGGCCGCGAGGTGAAGTTGAACGCCTCGACCATCACCTCTTTGCGCGCCGACCCGATGGTCGCGACGATCTCGCCGGTGCAGTTCTGGCCGGGCGTAAAGCAGACCTGCGTCTCGGCATATGCCGACGTTCCGGTGATCCCGAAGGCAAGTAGAAAGGAAATAGCTAGCGGCCTTACCATGTGAACCCTTCCCAAATAGTACATTGGTTCAAAACCCGTGCTGTCGAACAGTATGTTGGAGGTGTACGATATCAGCCCTTTTCGTGTTCCTAGTCACCCACGTGCTTACCCCGGTTCAATATACCAAAATGAGCCATGTCTGACATTTAACATTCTGTTAGATGCCGCCTGCGCGATCCGGCGGACTTCGTCCGCTCCGTGCCCCTAGCGCCGGATCGGCATGCGTTCGGCGAGGTCGTTGCGGATCGTCGTCGCGGCCACGCCGGCCTCGCCCATCGCGTGGCTGATCTGGTCGAGCCCCTTCACGACGTCGCCGGCGGCGTAGAGGCCGCGGATGTCGGTGCGCTGGTGGCTGTCGACCAGCACGCACGAATCCTCGCTCGTCTCGCCGCCGAGTGCCACGATCAGCTCGGAGCGGATCGCCGATCCGAGTGCCGGATAGATGCTGGCGAAATCGCGCCGCGCCCCGTCGACGGTGACGACGATGCGGTCGCCATCGACGCGATAGTCGCGGGTGGGGCCGTCGAAGATCGTGATGCCGGCGTCGGTCAGCTCGGCCCGCTCCTTGTCCGCAAGCTCGTGCGGGCCGTCCGGCGCGAGCAGGCTGACCGTTGCCGTATAGCCGCGCAGGAAGATCGCCTCGGCGGTGCCGCGCGAAGCCGTCCCGAGCACCGCCACTTCCCGGTCGGTCACCTCATAGCCGTCGCAAACGGGACAATAGCGGATCAGCCCGCGGGCGAGCGCGTCGGCATGGACCGCCTCGTCCATTTCCGGCCGGTGGTTGACGACGCCGGTCGCGAGCAGCGCGGTACGCGTCGTGAACGCTCCGTCCGGGCCGTGAACGACAAAGCTCTCTTCGGCACGCTCCAGCCGCTCGCAGCGCCCGGAGACGATCTCGGCTCCGTACCGCATCGCCTGATCCCGCATCCGCGCGAGCAGGTCGGTGCCGGCAATGCCGTCCGGGAAGCCGGCATGGTTGCGGGTCAGCGGGATCAATGCGCAGCGGCTATCGCCGGCGTCGATCAACCGCACGCGGAGCCGGAAGCGGGCCAAGTAGATCGCCGCAGTCAGCCCCGCCGGGCCGCCGCCGATGATTGCGCAGTCGAGCATGTCGTCCATGCCCCGCCCAACGGCGCTCGCGGCGCTAAGCTCCGTCGTCGTGCTTATTCGGCGGCGACGACCGAGGCCGCCGCATCGTTCTCGGCCCGCTCGCGCTCGGTCAGGCGCCGATAGGCGGCGAGCGCCTGGCCGACGACCTGGTCCATGTTGTAATATCGGTAGGTCGCGAGCCTGCCGACGAAGACGACGTCGGGGGTCCCGAGCGCCAGCGCCTCGTAGCGCTTGAACAGCGCCTGGTTCTCGGGCCGGGGGATCGGATAATATGGATCGCCCTCGGCGCTCGGATATTCGTAGGTGATGCTCGTCTTGGGCGCGGTCTGGCCGGTCAAATACTTATATTCGGTGATGCGGGTGTAGGGCACCGCCTCTGCCGGATAGTTGACGACCGCGACCGGCTGGAACCACTCGCTGTCGACGGTCTCGTGCCGGAAATCGAGCGAGCGATAGGGCAGCCGCCCGTAGCAATGGCCGAAATATTCGTCGATCGGGCCGGTATAGACGAGCCGGCCATAGCTGATCCGGTCGCGCACCTCGGCGAAGTCCACGCCCAGCATGAGATCGATGTTCGGATGGTCGAGCATCGCCTCGAACATCGCGGTGTAGCCGTCTGCCGGCATCGCCTGGAAACTGTCGTTGAAGTAGCGGTCGTCGGTGTTGGTGCGGGTCGGCACCCGCGAGGTTACCGCCTTGTCGAGCTCGGACGGATCCATGCCCCATTGCTTGCGCGTATAGCCTTGGAAGAAGGTCTCGTAGAGCTCGCGGCCGACCGCCGAGACGACCACGTCCTCGGAGGTCTTGATGACGTCGACCGGCTCGGCGCGGCTCGCCAGGAACGCGGCGGCTTCCTCGTCGGTCGCGAGCGAAAGGCCATAGAGCGCGTTCAGAGTCGTCCGGTTGATCGGCATCGGAACCAGCCGGTCGCCGACGCTCGCGAGCACGCGATGTTCGTAGGGCCGCCATTTCGTGAAGCGCGACAGATGCTGGAATATCTCGGCGCTGTTGGTGTGGAAGATGTGCGGGCCATATTGGTGGATGAGAATGCCGGCATCGTCCTGATGGTCGAAGGCGTTGCCGGCGACGTGCGGGCGCCGGTCGATCACCAGCACGCGCTTGCCGCCGTCGGCGGCCAGCCGCTCGGCCATCACCGATCCGGCGAAGCCCGCGCCGACTACCAGATAGTCGTAATGACGCCCCTCCGCGATGGAGACCACCGGCTTGACGGGTGCGGGCGCGACCACAGCAGCGATCAGCGCGCTCATCTGCGCGTGCACATTGTCCCATGACAGTTCGGCCAGCGCCGTCTCGACCTCGTTCCGCCACGCGCCATCGTCACGCGACAGCGCTAGCGCGGCGTCGCATTCCGCGACGAACGCCTCGGGCGATGCGGCGATGCGGACCGCCTCGAGCTCACCATAGTGGCGAACCACATCGACAATCGGCGTCGACACCACCGGCCGTCCACCGGCCAGATATTCGGGCGTCTTGGTGGGGCTGATGAATCGCGTCGAATCATTGATCGCGAACGGCATCAGCGCGACGTCCCAGCCGCCGAGATATAGCGGCAACTCGGCATAGGACTTGCCGCCGAGGTAATGGAGGTTCGGACGACGCGGCAGATCGGCCGGATCGATCTTCACCACCGGCCCGACGAGCACGATGCTCCAGTCCGGCCGCGCATCGGCTAGCGTTGCGAGCAGGGCCAGATCCATCCGTTCGTCGATCACGCCATAGAAGCCGAGCCGGGGCCCGGGCAAATCGCGCTGATCGGCGGGATCCTCGGCGGCATCGCGGGCGATGGCGAAATGGGCGCTGTCCACGCTGGACGGGAAGGGATGGATGTTGCGGTGGCGCTCCCGCTTCGCCTCGTACAGGCTGTATCCGCCGGTGAAGACGACGTCCGCGGCATCAAGCAGTTCGCGCTCGAGCTGGATCAGATCCGGCGGCGCGAAGCGGAAGTTCGCTAGCTCGTCCATGCAATCATAGACCGTGCAGTCCGCCGCCAAATGCGCCGAGAAGGCCAGCATCATCGGCGTATAGTACCAGCGCACCAGCGGACCGGGATGTTCGGCGAGGAACCCGTTCAGCAGCGTCCGCAACATTTCCGTCCGGGCCATACCCTGCAGCGAGGAAGGCAGGGCAGGGGTGACGACGGTCACGCCGCTTCCGGCATCCCGAATTGCCAGCGACGGCGCGTCGCTGGCGGCATCGACCGGCTCTTCCCAATACACCACCGGCGCGGTCGCGCCGAACCGGGTCATCAGGTGCTGAGGACGTTGGAAGACGAAATCCCAGCGCAGGTGCGAAAAGCAGATCAGGCGAGGAATCGGCGCTGAACTGGCCGCCGGGCCGGGATGTGCGATAATTTCGACGCGGCGTTCGCCGTCGCTGGGTAGAGCCAAGGATGCCCCCGGTGGCTTGAGTTCAACCAAATCACAACTCACCTCCGGTAACGATGTTCCCTCGACGCGTCGATGATTCAGATCAAGGCGCCGAGCTGCGCGACGGATCTCCTCTGAGGACTGAACAACTACCGATATACTTTGCAGAACAACTTGTATCTTCTTGTGCGTTGATTCTATTCATGAAACATCATTTGGAACGATTGCGGAGTGGAATGTGCCGGCGCCGTAAACGATGCGGCAAGCCGGACGTCGGGTGCGACCGGCTCATTTCGCGCTGGCGAGCCGATCGTCCGGAGCCGTGCTGCATTACACAACAGCGTCGCCCGGCGACGAGGTACGGCGCCGACTCGCCGTCGCTGCTACAGCTCGAGCTGGATGCCCAGCTCGACGATCCGGTTATAAGGGATGCAGAGGAAATCCGAGCGATCGTTGGCGTTGCGCAACAGGAAGCCGAAGAGGATATCCTGCCACGGCGGCATCCCCGCGGCGGACGTGACGATCATCGGCCGCGACAGGAAGAAGGAGGTGGCGAGCGGCTCGAAGCCGCTCCCACTCCGGTCGAGCCCCAGATCGCGCGACAGATGCGGCTGGTCCATGAAGCCGTAGGAGAGCGTGACGCGATCGAAGTTCCCGTCGATCGGTTGGCGCTCCAGCCGCTCCGCGGTATCGACATAGGGGCTGTCCGTGACCCGCAGCGTCAGGATCACATTGCGCTCGTGCAGCACCTTGTTGTGCTTCAGGTTGTTGGTGAGTGCGCGCGGGCTTAGCTCCGGTATGGCGGAGAGGTAGACGGCGGTGCCGGGCACGCGCTGCGGCGGATCCTCGCGCAGCTTGCGGGCGAGCTCGGCGAGCGGCAGGGTGCCGGCGCGGCTCAGTTCGCTCAGGAGGCGGCGGCCCTTCATCCACACCGCTATCAGCGTGAAGAGCGCGGCCGCGATCAGCAGCGGCAGCCAGCCCCCGCCCGCGATCTTGAGCGCGTTGGCGGCGAAGAAGGTGAGGTCGATCACCGCGAACGGCAGGACCAGCGCGATCGCCGCGCCCGCCCGCCACTTCCAGCGGCGGCGGACGACCGCAAAGGCGAGCCAGGTCGTCACCATCATCGTGCCGGTGACCGCCAGCCCATAGGCGCTCGCCATTGCCGAGGAGCTGCGAAAGTAGAAGATCAGGCAGGCGACGCCGGCGAACATCACGACGTTGACGAGCGGCAGATAGACCTGCCCGTACCGCTTCTCCGAAGTCTGCCGGATCGCGAGCCGCGGCAGCAGGCCGAGCTGGATCGCCTGGCGGGCGATGCTGAAGGTGCCGGTGATGACCGCCTGGCTCATGATGATCGTCGTCAGCGTCGCCAGGATCACGAGCGGCACGCGCAGATGCTCCGGCGCCATCTCGAAGAACCACTCGCGGTTGGCCAACGTATGCCCCTGGCGCGTCGCCTCGGCCAGCCTGGCAGCGGCGAACGCGCCCTGGCCGAGATAGTTGAGCGCCAGAGCCGGAAGCACGATCGCGAACCAACCGGCACGGATCGGGCGCACGCCGAACTGGCCCATGTCGGCGTTCAGCGCCTCGGCGCCGGTGATGGTGAGGAACACCGCGCCCAGCACCGCCAGCGCCGCGACGCCGTGATCGGACAGGAAGCCGACCGCATAGGCCGGGTCGATCGCGGCGAGGATCGCGGGCGCATCGAGGATATGGCGCAGGCCGAGGCCGGCGATGGTGACGAACCAGAGCAGGCAGACCGGTCCGAACAAGGCCGCCACCACCGCCGTGCCGCGTGACTGGATCGCAAACAGCCCGGCGAGGATCAGGATGGCGATCGCGGGAATGACGTGGGGGGTGAGCACCGGCGCGACGTGTTGCACCGTGCGCAGACCTTCCAGCGCCGAGAGCACCGACACCGCCGGCGTGATCATACCGTCGGCGAAGAAGAGCGCGGCGCCGAGCGCGCCGAGCGCGAGGATGGCGGTCATCCGCGACGGCGCGCGGCCCAGCGCCAGCACCATCAGTGCGAGCACCCCGCCTTCGCCTTCGTTGGCGGCGCTCATCAGGAACAGGATATGCTTGCCGGTGACGACGAGCAGCAGCGCCCACAAGGCGAGCGAGACGATGCCGAAGATCTCGGGCCGGGTGATGCCCCCGTCCGCCGCCTGGGCGAGCGCCTCGCGGAAGGCATACAGCGGGCTCGTCCCGATGTCGCCGAAGACGACGCCCACGGCACCCACCATGAGCGGGAGAAATCCATCGGCGCTACGGGAGTTCGCCGCCGCTACGTCCAGCGGCTTCGCAGTGTCGGCTGTCATCGCCTTCTCGGTTCCGCGACGCCGGCCAAGGCACGGCCGCGATGCAAAGTTCCGGTCGGAGCCGCCGCCTGCGGACGGCTCCGCACCGGATCAGCCCGGGATCACTTGAGATGCGCGGAAAAGTGCTTGTTCATCTCGAACATGGTGACCTTCTTCTTGCCGAAGACCTTCTCCAGCTTGTCGTCGGCCAGGATCTCGCGCTTGTTCTCAGGATTCTGGAGATCGTTCTTCTTGATGTACTCCCACACCTTGCTGACCACGTCGCCGCGGCTGATCGGCTTCTCGCCGACGATGGCGCCGAGCTCGGGCGAAGGCTGGAGGGGTTTGCTGAGACCGTCCGGCTTCTTGGCGGGCTTGGCATCCGATTTCGTGGGCATATCGCCTCCTGTGCTTGTTCTGTTACGGCAGAAGAATGGTTTGATCGGCCAAACGATCCGTTCAACGATGGCATCGATCGCGACCGGGCGATAGCCCTTAGCGTGTCGGCACCATCGCGGAT
>CAXTTP010000017.1:12232-21693 GCA_964247195.1 uncultured Sphingomonadaceae bacterium | reverse complement strand
CGCCTCCTGCTGCAGCGTCGAGGTGGTGAACGGCGGTGGCGGGTTGCGGGTGAGCGGCCGGGTCTCGACCGAGACGATCGAGAAGCGCCCCGCTTCGACATCGGCCTTGGCGGCAAGCGCATCGCCCTCCCCGCCGATCGAGAGCCGATCGAGCTTCTGTCCCTTCCAGCGCACCAGCCGTGCCGCGAACGGCACGCCGTCCTGCTCCATGCTCGCGACGACCGACCAATATTCCTGCGCCCGGAACGCCTCGATCTCGCGCTCGCGGTCGACCACCAGCCTGAGCGCGACCGATTGCACGCGGCCCGCCGACTTGGCGCCGGGCAGTTTGCGCCACAGCACCGGCGAGAGCGTGAAGCCGACCAGATAGTCGAGCGCACGGCGCGCCCGATAGGCATCGATCAGGTCCTCGTCGAGCGCGCGCGGATGCGCCATCGCGTCGAGCACGGCGGGCTTGGTGATGGCGTTGAAGGTGACGCGCTGGACGTCCTTCGGCAGCGCCCGGCGCTTCCTCAGCACCTCCTGCACATGCCAGCTGATCGCCTCGCCCTCGCGATCCGGATCGGTCGCGAGGATCAGCGTGTCGGCCGACTTCGCCTCGTCGGTGATCGCCTTGAGCTGCCTGGCCTTGTCGGCATAGGCTTCCCATTCCATCGCGAAGCCCTGGTCGGGATCGACCGAGCCGTCCTTCGCCGGCAGATCGCGGACATGGCCGTAGGAGGCCAGCACGCGATGCCCCGGCCCCAGATATTTCTCGATGGTCTTCGCCTTGGCGGGCGATTCGACGACGACAAGCTTCATGATACGAACGAACCCCTCACATGTACGCGCAAGGGTGGGGAGGCAAACGCCGTCCCGTCAAGCCCGCCGGCATCGCAACGCGAATCCATGCGTCGACGGCCCCAGATGGCGTGCGGAACCGCCGGCGGCGCTCCCCCGTCGACTTGGACCAGGCGACTGGATACAGGAAGCGACGATCGGAGAAGCGGCATGCGCGCGACGAGATTGCTGGCAGCTTTTCTGGGGCTGATCGGGCCGACGGGGCTCGTCGCCCAGGCCCCGGAACCGCCCTGCCCGGCGACCGCCCCGGCGCTTCCGCCCGAACTCGCCGGATGGGCGACGAAGGCGGCCATCACCGCCGCCGCGCAGGCGCGGGATGGCGCCAAGTCCGTCCTGGCGCCAGGTCAGGCGGCCACTATCGCCCTGCTGCCGACGCCGCAGGTCCGCTACCCGGCGCAACCGGCGAAGGCGGGCGACGGCGCCAGCCATGGCGGCCTGGTCTCCTTCGCCGTTGCCACGCCCGGAACCTACCGCGTCGCGCTCGGGGCGGGCGCATGGATCGCCGTGGCGCAGCGCGGCAGTCTGCTCGCTTCCGTCGGGCACGGCCACGGCCCCGCTTGCTCCGGCGTTCGCAAGATGGTGGATTTCGCGCTCCGGCCCGGCCGTTACGTGCTGGAGATTGCCGCCAGCGCCCAACCCAGCCTGGACGTTATGATCGCGCGCCTGCCCTGACCTGCCCGCGCGACTTCGCCGACCGTCACGACGAACGCGGCCGCCGGCCGTTCCCTCGACGGCAGTTACTTGTCGCTGTCTATCGCCAGCTGCGATTGTTCTCGCCCGCCGCCGGACGTGCTACCCTACCGTCTCAGCATTTCCAGGGGATCGATGGCCGGTACCGAGATGGTCGCCGCGGCGGCCGCCGCATTCGTGGGCACGCACTTCCTGATGTCGCATCCGCTGCGCGCGCCGATCGTCGCGGCGGCCGGCGAGCGCGGGTTCCTCATCCTCTATTCGCTGGTCGCGGCGGCGACGTTGCTATGGCTGGCGCTCGCCTACCGCGCCGCCCCGGCGACGCTGCCGCTGTGGCCGGTCGGCGACGGGCTGTGGGCGGTGGTGACGGTCGTGATGCTGGTCGCCTCGGTCCTGCTGCTCGGGTCGCTGGTCCGCAATCCCGCGTTGCCGACGGGCGGCGCGCCCGGCGCGGTGCCGGCCGAGGCGCGCGGGGTCTACGCCATCACCCGCCATCCGATGATGTGGGCATTTGCGCTGTGGGGCGCATGCCACATCGCCGTTTATCCGATCGCGGCGAACATCGTCGTCGCCGTCGCGATCATCGTGCTCGCTCTCGTCGGCGCTGCGCTGCAGGATCGCAAGAAGGAACGGCTCCAGCCGGAGACGTGGCCGGCATGGGAGGCGAAGACCAGCTACTGGCCGTTCGCCGCAATCGCGGACCGCCGGGCGCGCCTCGGCGGCTTCGGCATGCATGCGCTGGCGGGCGGCGTGGTGGTCTGGCTGGCAGCGACCTGGGCGCATATCCCGCTGGCGGGCTGGCCGGCGGGGATCTGGCGCTGGATCGGCTGAGCGGCGGGCTAGATGCAGCGGCCGCCGTCGACTTCCAGCGCGATCCCGGTCACCATCGCCGCCTCGTCGGAGCACAGGAAAACGGCGGCCGACGCCATGTCGGCAGGAGTCGACAGGCGGCCGAGCGGGATCGAGGCGATCATCCGCGCGCGACCCTCGTCGCTGTCGCCGCCCATGAAGGTGGCGAGCAAAGGCGTCTCCCCCGCGACCGGGTTGATCGCGTTGACGCGGATGCCGTCGCCGGCAAGCTCGATCGCCATCGCCCGCGTGGCGGTGACCATCCAGCCCTTCGACGCATTGTACCAGGTGAGGCCGGGACGCGGCCGCACCGCCCCGGTCGAGGCCACGTTCAGGATCGCCCCACGTCGCGTCGCCTTCATCGCCGGGACGAGCGCCGCCGCGGTGAGATAGACCGACTTGGCGTTGACGGCGAGGATCCGGTCGAACAGCGCCTCGTCCAGCGTTTCCATCGGTTGCGGCGTCTGGCCGATCCCGGCATTGTTGACGAGGATGTCGATGCCGCCCCACGCCGCGAGCGCGGCCTGCGCCGCCCGATCGACATCGCTGCGCGCCGAGATGTCGGCCGCGAGCGCTAGCGTGGCCTCGCCCAGCTCTTCGGCGAGCTGCGCCGCCGCCGCGCCGTTGCGATCGACGATCGCTACGCGCGCTCCCTCCGCAACGAAGCGCCGCACGATGCCCTCGCCGAAGCCCGACGCGCCGCCGGTGACGAACGCGGTCCGCCCCGCCAGCCGGCCCTCAGCCATGATGCGCCGCCACCGTCTTCAGCGCGGAAAAGGAGAGCAAAGCCTCCAAGCCCTTCTCGCGGCCATGACCCGAGCGGCCGACGCCGCCGAACGGCAGCTCCACGCCGCCTGCGGCACCGTAATTGTTGAGGAACACCTGGCCGGCGCGAAGCCGGCGCGCCAGCCGCATCTGCCGGTCGCCGTCGCGCGTCCAGACGCCGGCGACCAGACCGTAAGGAGTTCCGTTGGCGATCGTCACCGCTTCCTCCTCATCGTCGAACGGGATCACCACGACCACCGGCCCGAATATCTCTTCCTGGGCGAGGCGGTGCGAGCCCGCGACGGCGGTGAACAGCGTGGCGGGGACGTAATAGCCCCCCGCCGGCGCGTCCGCGACGACCTGGCCCTGCGCCGCAAGCGTCAGCTCGGCACCGCCCTGCGCCAGATACTTGCTGACGGTCGCATGCTGGCTCGCCGAAATCAGCGGGCCGAGTTCGAGGTCGGCGATCGCCGGCCCGGAGCGCAGCGTCCGGAACCGCGCCGCCAGCCGCTCCACGAGCGCGTCATGCACGCCGCGCTGGACGAGTATTCGCGAGCCCGCCGAGCAGGTCTGCCCGCCATTCTGGATGCCGGCATTGACGAGCGCCGGCAGCGCGCGATCGAGGTCGGCATCGTCGAACACCAGCTGCGGCGACTTGCCGCCGAGTTCCAGCGTCACCGGCACGGCATTGCGCGCCGCCGCCGCCTGGATCGCGCTGCCGACGGCATTCGATCCGGTGAACGAGACATGATCGACGCCGGCGTGCCCGGCCAGCGCCGCACCCGCGACCGCGCCGAGGCCGGGCACGATGTTCAGCACGCCCGGCGGCAGCCCGGCCGCCATGGCGATCCGGCCGAACGCGATTGCGGTGAGGCTGGCCTGCTCCGCCGGCTTCAGCACCGCCGCATTGCCCATCGTCAGCGCCGCGATCACCGATCGGCCGACGATCTGCATCGGATAATTCCACGGGATGATGTGGCCGGTGACGCCGTGCGCCTCGCGCAACGTGTAGACGGTATAGCCCGGTTGGTAGGGGATCGTCTCGCCATGCACCTTGTCCGCGGCGCCGCCGTAGAATTCCAGGTAACGGGCGAGCGCGCGGGCGTCGGCGCGCGCCTGGGTGAGCGGCTTGCCGACATCGCGGACCTCGAGCTGGGCCAGCTCCTCCGCACGTTCGGACACGAGCCGCCCGACCGCAGTGAGGATGCGGCCGCGATCGACCCCGGCAAGCCCGGCCCAGCCGGGTTGGGCGGCGCGCGCGGCGGCGACCGCCTCGTCGACGTCCGCGGCGGTTGCGGCGGGAATCGCGGCGAAGGTCTCGCCGGTGGAGGGGTCCTCCACCGGCAGCGCGTCGTTCCCGCCACCGCCGCGCCAAGCGCCGCCGATCAGCATGCCTTCCTCGGCCCAGCCGAGCTTCGTGTCTTCGTCTGCCATGCGCTTCGCTGTAGCTCTCTTCGGCTGGCCTGCTAGGGGAAAAGCGTGCCCGATCTTCCCGACCTCACCGCGCAGGAACTGCTCACCGCTTATGCCGCCAAGGCGCTGTCGCCGCGCGAGGTGATGGTTGCGCTCGCCGGCCGGCTGGCGGAGGCGGAGCCGCTGCTCGCCGCGACCTGGGCAGTCGATCTGGATGCGGCGATGCTGGCGGCGGAGTTGTCCGAGAAGCGCTGGCTCGCGGGCGTGCCGGCCGGGCCGCTCGACGGCGTGCCGATCAGCATCAAGGAGATGATCGCCACCCGCGGCGTGCCGAAGCCGCTCGGCACCGCGGCCGGCGACATGACGCCGATGGCCGAGGACGCGCCGCCGGCTGCGCGCGTCCGCGAAGCCGGCGCGATCCTGTGGGGCAAGACCACCAATCCCGACTACGGCATGCTCTCGTCCGGCGTGTCCAGCTTCCACGCGCTTTCGCGCAACCCGTGGGACCCGAGCCGCACCCCCGGCGGGTCGAGCGCGGGGGCCGGCGCCGCCGCCGCCGCCGGCTATGGCCCGCTGCACCTCGGCACCGACATCGGCGGATCGCTGCGGCTGCCGGCGAGCTGGTGCGGCATCTATACGTTGAAGCCGAGCTTCGGCCGGATACCGATCGACCCGCCCTATATCGGCCGGGTCGCCGGTCCGATGACGCGGACGGTAGCGGATTCGGCGCTGCTGATGGCGGTCGTCGCGCAGCCCGATTCGCGCGATTATATGAGCCTACCGCCCGCCGCGATCGACTGGTCCGACCTCGACATCGACGTTGCCGGGCTGCGCATCGGGCTGATGCTGGACGCCGGCTGCGGCACGTCGCCCGCGCCCGAGGTGGTGGCAGCGGTCGAGGCGGCGGCGCGACTGTTCGAGGCCGAAGGCGCGATCGTCGAGCTGGTGCAGCCGTTCCTGACGCCAGAGATGCTGGACGGGCTCGATCGCTTCTGGCGCACGCGCTTCATCGACGAGACGCGCTCTCTGCCCGCCGAGCGCTATGCGCGCATCACGCCGTTCATCCGCGCCTGGATCGAGGGCGCCAGAACGCTGGACGGCCACGCCGTCTATACCGGGTTCAACCAGATCATCCGCATGCAGGAGCTGGGCGCGCGCGCCTTCCGCGGATTGGATTTCCTGCTTTCGCCGGTTTCGCCGGAGGTGGCGTTTCCGGCGGAATGGGCGATGCCGTCGAACGATCCGGCGCGTCCGTTCGACCATATCGGCTTCACCGTCGCGTACAACATGACCGGCCAGCCGGCGGCATCGATCAACTGCGGCTACGACGCCGACGGGCTGCCGATCGGACTCCAGATCGTTGGCCGCCGGTTCGACGATCGCGGCGTGCTGGCTCTGTCGGCGGCCTATGAGCGGATGCGGCCGGCGCAACGTTCGTGGCCGACGCCGTGGCGGACGCCGACATGACCGCCTGCCGACCGGGCCCGCGCAATCTGGTGACAGATGTCGCCGGCCTGCGCGTCGGCCACGCCACCGACGAGCGC
Source organism: uncultured Sphingomonadaceae bacterium (assembly GCA_964247195.1). Lineage (GTDB taxonomy): Bacteria > Pseudomonadota > Alphaproteobacteria > Sphingomonadales > Sphingomonadaceae > JAQGLK01. The sequence continues at coordinate 15,592 of CAXTTP010000017.1, read as the reverse complement.
GCCGGGACGGGCGTCACCGTCCTGCTCTGCCCCGCGCCGTGGGTGGCGGCGGTGGACATACGCGGCGGCGGGCCGGGGGTACGCGAGACCGAGACGCTCGCGCCCGAGAACGTGGTCGGCGGGGTGCACGCGATCGCCTTGTCGGGGGGATCGGTGTTCGGCCTCGCCGCGGCCGATGGCGTCGTCGCGCGGCTCGCGTCGCGCGGCGTCGGCCTTCGGCTCCGGCCGGACGGGCATTTCATCCCGATCGTGCCCGCCGCCGTGCTGCACGATCTCTCCAACCCCGGCGACAAGGATTGGGGCGAGACGCCGCCCTACCGCGCGCTGGGCCTGGCCGCGGTCGATGCGGCGGTGGAGGATTTCCCGCTGGGCAGGATCGGCGCTGGGCGCGGCGCGATGGTCGGCTATCGGGCGGGTGGAATCGGATCGGTTTCGCTCGACCTGGGCGACGGGCTGATGGTCGGCGCGCTCGTCGCCGCGAACGCGGTAGGCTCGGCACACATGCCCGATGGCCGCGGCTTCTGGGCGTGGCCGTTCGAGATCGGCGACGAATATGGCGCGATCCCGCCCGACCTGTCGGCGCGGGCGATCGAGCCGGCGCCGGACGAGACGCGGCTCGCCTCGCTCGACCGGCTGTCCGCCGGCGCCAACACCGTCCTCGCGGTGGTCGCTACCAATGCCGATCTGGACAAGGGCGAGGCGAAGCGGTTCGCGATGATGGCCCAGGACGGCATCGCCCGCGCCGTCCGCCCGTCCCACACGCCCTTCGACGGCGACCTCGTCTTCGCGCTGGCGAGCGGAGCGGCGGCGCTCGGGCGCGAAGCCGGACGGCAGGCGAAGATCGCCCGGCTCGGCTCGGCGGGGGCGGACTGCGTCGCCCGCGCGATCGCGCGGGCGGTCTATCTGGCGGAGGCGAGCGCCCGGTCTAGATCCGGCGTCGCCGCCAGCAGCGACGCGGTATAGGAATCGCGCGGGGCGGCCATGATCTCCGCGGTCGGTCCCTGCTCGACGATGCGACCCTCGTGCATCACGACCAGCCGGTCGGCGACGGCGCGCATCACGGACAGATCGTGCGACACGAACAGATAGGCGATCCCGAGCCGGGTCGAGAGATCGGCAAGCAGATCGAGGACGTCGGCGCGGATCGAGACGTCCAGCGCGGACACCGCCTCGTCCAGCACGATCAGCGCCGGCTCGACGATGAGCGCGCGCGCGATCGCGATGCGCTGACGCTGGCCGCCGGAGAATTCGTGCGGGTAGCGCTCGGCATGGGCCGCGGTCAGCCCGACCTGCGCGAGCGCTGCGGCGACGCGGTCGCGGCGCTCGGCGGCGCCGGGCGGCGCGTCGAGGAGGTGGAGCGGCTCGGCGACGATGCGGCCGATCCGGTGGCGCGGATCGAAGCTACCATAGGGATCCTGGAACACCGCCTGGATGTCGCGCCGGAGCCGCCGCAGATCGCGCCCACGCGCCAGCGTCAGGGATTGTCCGTGCAGCCGCACGTCGCCGGCCTGCGGGCGGTCGAGCGCCAGCACGGTGCGCAGCAAGGTCGTCTTGCCGCTGCCGGATTCGCCGACGATCCCGAGCGTCTCGCCGCGCCGGACGACGAAGCTCGCCCCGTCCACGGCGACCTTGTCCCGGCCGTACACGCGGCGGATGCCGTCGACCTCCAGCAGCGGCGCCTCGACCGCAGGCGGCGCAGCTCGCGCCGGGACATGGCGCAGCTTGCCCAGGAGCGCGCGCGTGTACTCGTGGCGCGGCGCGCGCAGCACGTCGCGCGCCGGGCCTTCCTCGACCGCGCGCCCGTCCTTCATCACGATCACCCGGTCGGCGCATTCGGCGACGAGCGCGAGATCGTGGCTCACCAGCAGCAGCCCCATGCCCTCGTCCGCGACAAGGCGGCGGAGCAGCGCCATGATGTGTGCCTGGGTGGTGACGTCGAGCGCCGTGGTCGGCTCGTCGGCGATCAGCAGCCGCGGGCCGGCGGCGATGGCGATCGCGATCGCAACGCGCTGCCGCTGCCCGCCCGAAAGCTGATGGGGGTAGCGGTCCGGCGGCACGCGGTCAGCAGGCAGGCCGACGCCGTCGAGCACGCGCTCCGCCGCGCGCGCCGCCGCCCGGCGCGTCACACCCTTGTGCAGGCGGATCGTCTCCGCAACCTGCGCGCGGATCGTCATCAGCGGGTTGAGGGCCGTCATAGGCTCCTGGAAGACCATGCCGACCGCTGCGCCGCGCAGCCGGTCCCGCCCCGCATCGTCGAGCAATGACAGCGCGGCACCATCGATGCGGACTTCGCCCTCGGTCGTCGCCGAATCGGGCAGCAGGCCGATGATGGCGAGCGCCGCGGTCGATTTACCCGATCCCGATTCACCGACGATCCCGACGATCTCTCCCGCCGCGAGCGTCAGCGACAGCTCCGCCACCGCGCTGTGGCCGGCATAGCGTACCGTCAGCCGGTCGACGCCGAGCAGGCTCACCGGCGCGTTCCCCGCCGGTCGAAGCGGTCGCGCAGGCCGTCGCCGACCAGCGTGAAGCCCAGCACCGCGATCAGGATGGCGAGGCCGGGAATGATGGCGAGGCGAGGCGTGGTGCCGATCAGCGTCTGCGCGTCGCTCAGCATCCGCCCCCAGCTCGGCACCGGCGGCTGCACCCCGAGCCCGACATAGGAGAGGCCCGCCTCGACGATCAGGGCAAGCGACAGCTGGATCGTCGCCTGGACGACGATCAGCGGCAGCACGTTGGGCAGGATATGTTCGGCCGAGATCCGTACTCCGCCCTTGCCGGCGAGACGCGCCGCCGCGACGAAGTCGCGCCCCCACAGGCCGCGCGCGCCGCCGCGGGTGACGCGGGCGAATACCGGCACGTTGAAGATGGCGATCGCCAGGATCGCGTTCGACGCGCCCGGACCGAGCGCTGCAGCGAGCAGGATCGCCATCATCAGCGAGGGGAAGGCGAAGACTATGTCGCCGCTGCGCATCAGCACGCCATCGAGTACGCCGGGGCGGGCGGCGGCGACCAGGCCGATCGGCACGCCCACCAGTAACGCCGCGCCGACGCCCAGCAGCGACACCGCCAGCGAGGTGCGCGCGCCCACCAAAATCATCGACAGCATATCGCGGCCGAGCTGATCGGTGCCGAGCGGGTGCGCGGCCGAGAAGCCGGCGAAGCGCGCGCCGACGTCCACCGCCGCCACGTCCCACGGCGTCCACAGCAGCGACACGAGGGCCGCCGCGACGAGCGCCGCAACCAGCGCGAGACCGATGCCCAGCGTCGCCCTCAACGGTCGCGCAGCCGTGGATCGATCGCCATCTGAAGCAGGTCGACCGCGAAGCTCGACAGCACCGTCGCCGCGACGAGCAACAC
>CAXTTP010000017.1:0-12222 GCA_964247195.1 uncultured Sphingomonadaceae bacterium | reverse complement strand
AACCGACTGGACGACGATCAGGTCGCGCTGGGTGATCGCCTGCAATACCAGGCGGCCGAGCCCCGGCAGGAAGAAGATGCTCTCGATGATCGCGCCGCCGGCGAGCAGGAACGGCACCTGCAGGCCGAGCACGGTCAGCACCGGGCCGATCGCGTTGGGCAGCGCATGGTGGAAGAGGGCTGCATCGCGCGACAGGCCCTTGGCGCGCGCGGTGCGCAGATAATCTTCGGCCATCGTCTCGATCAGCGCGGCGCGGGTGACGCGCGCCAGGATCGCGGCCTGCGGCACGCCCAGCGCCAGCGTGGGCAGCACGAGCGCCCGGAGGGCCGGCCCGATCCCCGCGTCCCAGCCGGGAAAGCCGCCGGCGGCGAACCAGCGCAGCACCACCGAGAAGAGCAGCACGAGCAGGATCGCCAGCCAGAAGCTCGGCAGCGCGATCCCGACGCGCGCCGCCCACCCGAACAGCGCATCCACCGCGCTGCCGCGCCGCCGCGCGGCCAGGTAGCCAGCCGGCACGCCGATCAGGATCGACAGCAAAGTCGCCAACCCGGTGAGCGGCAACGACACCGCCAGCCGCTCGCCGATCAGCGTGGCGACCGGCAGGCGATAGGTGTAGCTCGTGCCGAAGTCGCCGCGGACCAGGCCGCCGAGCCAGCCGAGATACCGCTGCACCGCCGACCCTTCGAGACCGAGCTGGGCGTGGAGCGCCGCGATCGCCTGGGGGCTGGCGTTCAGGCCCATCATGTAGGCCGCGGGATCGCCCGGCACGATCTGGACGAGGACGAAGATCAGTACGGTTGCGGCCAGCAGGGTGGCAGCCAGCGTGGCGAGCCGCCGGGCGGCGGACGCCGGCCCGAGCTTCACCGCGACAAGCACGGCGAGTGCAAGCCCTGCCAGCGCCGCCAACCAGCCGAGATGCCAAGTGCGACCGGTGACCGGGCCAGCGCTGCCGCCCTCCGGCGCATCGCCGAAATTGGCGGTGGCGAGGTCGAGAGCTTCGTTGGGCGTGTTGATCCAAATGTCGCGCAAGGCTGCGTCCTGCACGCCCAGCCGGGGATATTGGAACAGGAAGACGTTGGCGGCATCGTCGGCGAGCGTGCGCTGAGCGGCTTGCAGCAGTGCGCGGCGCCGCGCCGGATCGACGGTGATCTTCAGCTGCGCGAGCAACGTGTCGTAAGTGGCGCTACGGTAGCCGAAATAATAATCCGGCCGGCCGTAGATGTCATAGTCGAACGGTTCGGCATGGTTGACGATGGTCATGTCGAAATCGTGACGCTTGAGCACCTCGTCCAGCCACTGCGCCCATTCGAGGTTCTCAAGGCGCACGCGGACGCCGACCTGGGCGAGCTCGGCGGCGATGATCTCGCCGCCGCGGCGCGCATAGGCGGGCGGCGGCAGCTTTAGCGACAGCGCAAAGCCCCGCGGATAGCCGGCCTCGGCGAGCAAGCGGCGCGCTGCGGCGGGATCGTGCGGGTAGCGGCCGGTCAGGTCGATATAATCGGGGCTCTGCGGCGGGAAATGGCTGCCGATCGGCGTGCCATAGCCGTACATCGCGCCATCGATGATCGCGCGACGGTCGATCGCGTGGGTGAGGGCGCGGCGGACGCGGACGTCGGCGAGCGGGCCGGAGCGCTGGTTGAGCGCCAGGATCACTTCGCCCTCGGTCGGCCCAACAAACAGCTTGAGCGTCGGATCGGCGCGGAGCTGCGCCAGAGTCTCCGGCGCGGGATAGTCGAAGAACAGGTCGAGATCGTGCGCCTTGACCGCGGAGAAGGCGGCGGTCGGATCGACGATGAAGCGGAACACGATGTCGCCCAGCCGCCCCGGCGTGCCCCAATAGGTGGGTGAACGGTGCAGCGTGAGGGTATCGCCCCGCCGCCATTCGAGGAAGCGATAGGGTCCGGTGCCGATCGGGCTCGTGGCAAGCGAGGCGGCGGCGCGCGGCGGCACGATGACGGCGTCGCCATAGCTCAGCAGCCGCAGGAAATCCGCGTCCGGAGTGGCGAGCGTGACGCGGACGGTGAGCGGGTCGAGCGCCGTCACCGTGCGGATGTTGGCGAGCGCGTCCTTCTGCGCGTTGCTCGAATCCGGCGCGATCGCGCGGGTGAGCGAAAAGGCGACGGCGCGCGCGTCGAACGGCTCGCCATCCTGGAAGCGCACGCTCGGGCGCAGCCGAAAGGTATAGGTGCGGCCGTCGCCGGAGACGGTCCAGCCGGTCGCCAGCAGCGGCTTGACCGCGCCGTCTGCGGCCAGCGTCACCAGCCCCTCGAAGATGGTGTGATAGGTGACCTCGTCGATCGCCACCGCCGCGCCGGAGGTCGGATCGAGGTTCGGCGGCTCGAGCGGCAACGCGATCGTGATCCGGTCCCGCGCCTGCGCGCCCACGAACGGCGCGAGCATGCACAGCATCGCCGCCGCCAGAGCGGCGATGCGCCTCATGCGGCGAGCCGTCGCCGGACGCGCTGGTCCGCCTGCTCGGCTTGCCGGGGGAGGCCGAGCCGCCGGTAGACGTCCGCGAGGCGGCGGTTGAGCGGCACGCCGTCGGGATCGTGGCCGCGCCGCAGTTCCAGCGTCTGCTGCGCCTCGATCAGGTTTCCGGCGCGAAAGTTGGCCTCCAGCAGGATCTGCTCGAACAGGTCGCGCTGGGCGTGGCTGCCGCCGAGGCGGATGAGGTGCGACAGTGTGCCGGCGATCAGCACCGCCGCCTGCGCATGCTGGCCGCAGGCATGCGCGACAAGCCCGCGCGCCAGCGGCAGCGCCGCGTCGGCCCAGGCTCCGCCATGCGCGGCGGCGGCTCGTTCGATCGCGGCGAGCAGCCGGTCAGCCTCCGGGCGCTTCGCGCGCGCCAGGCCGTAGAGATACTGGACGGACAGGAACGGCTGGACCACATCGTCGGCGCGCGGCTCCAGCCACCGGGCGAGCTCGGTCCAGCGATCGCCGATGTCGACGCCGTCCATCTCCAGCCGGGCGAGGAGCGACACCGCGCCGATCTGGTCTTGTGAATAGTCCTTGGCGATCGCCCACACCTGGCCGTCATAGGCGGCGAGCGCGTCACTTAGGCGCCCACGGCTGAGATAGAACAGCGCCAGATGCCACCATAAATGGGTGGTCATGAACGAGTTGAGGCCCGTCCACGTCGCCCGTACCGCCTCCAGAAAGGCGATGCCCTCGTCGATGCGGCCCTGCGTCAGCATGACATGGGCGAGCGCGTGCTGCGCCCATGGCTCCTTTGCGCTGAGCTCCAGCGCGCGGCGCGCGGCCTGCTCGGCGTCGGCGAGCAGGTGGCATTGCTCGTATGCGAAGGCGACCATGCCGTGGACCTGCGGCACTTCGGGCGCGGCGGCCTCCGCGACCGTCGCAAGCCGCAGCATCGCCGGAAATTCGCCGCGGTTGAAGAGATGGTAGTGCAGCAGCTTGACCGCGAGCAGGTCGCGCGGCGCCGCCCGAACCGCTTCGTCGAGCGCCGCGATTACAGAATCGCTATCGTTGGCGACCCACGCCCGCAATGCCGCGACAGCCAGGCGCTCCCGCTCGGTCACGCCTTCGGCGGCGTGTTCGGCGGCGTCGAGATAGGGCCGCGCGCCCGCCGCCGACCCCGGCTCCTCGCCCAGCATGTGGAGCATGCCGGCATAGGCGTTAGCGAGGCAATGGTCCGGCGTGGCGTCGGCCGCGGCCAGGATGTTGGCGGCGCAGGTCTCGTAGCGGAGCATCCCGCCGACGAAATCGTCGATCCCGGCGATCGTCGCCGCGCCCCCGCCGGTCACCGCATTGCCGAGATAGTCGTGCGGCATCAGTTCGGGGGCATCCTGCTGAGGAAAGCGGCGACATCGGCGGCCGATCTCTCGGGTATCTCGAGCTGCGGCAGGTGGCCGACGTTGGGGTAGAGGATCAGTTCGGCCTGCGGGATTGCCGCCTTGAACTTGTGCGCCGAGGCGACCGGGATGATCGGATCGATGGCGCCCCACTGGATAAGCGTCGGCACCTTGATCGCGGCAAGCAGGTCGTTCGACGCCACGCGCTCGCCGGGGCTGAGCGACATCAGGATCGTGCGGTGGCCCGGGGCACGCTGCAGCGCCGCCCAGCGGGCGACGAACGGCTCGCTGATCAGCGACGGATCGCCAACGTCCTTGCGCAGTGCCTCGCGGATCAGCGGCGTATTGTCGATCGAGGTGATCAGGTCGCGGCCGAGCTTGTAGCGCATGATCCGGAAGGCGAGCGGCGGCTTGGCGTTGGAGGGCGGGCTCGGCCAGCCGGCGGCATCGACCAGGATCAGCGCCGCCACTTGGCCCGGATGCGCCACCGCGAGGTTCCAGGCGACGCCGCCGCCCAGCGAGTTGCCGGCGACGGCGTAGCGGGGCAGCGCGATCTTGTCGGCCCAGGCGGCGATCGCATCGGCAAGCTTGTCGGGCGAGGCGACGAAGCCGGCCGGCGCGCGGGTCAGGCCATGGCCGGGCAGGTCGACCACGAGCACGCGGTGGCTCGCGCCGAGCACCTTCGCCCAGCCGTCCCACGAGAAGGCGTTATCGCCGAACCCGTGGATCAGGACGATCGGCAGCGCATCTGCCTTGCCCTCGTCGAGATAGTGGATGCGCAGGCCGCCGCCCAGATCGGCGAAGCGCGACGCCGGCCGCGCATATTGCTTCTCCAGCGCCGCGTAGGAGAGATCGGGCGCGCGATAGGCGAGCCATAGCCCGATTGCCGCCACGACCAGGAGCAGCAACAGGACGGCAATAATCTTGCCAATCAGTTTCACGGGACCTCCGCAGCCTTGGCGATGGCGTCGACGATCGTCTTGCGGCCTTCGAACCGCGCCATGTCGGTGACCTCCGGCCACGCCGCCAGGATCACCACGACCAGCCGCCGCGCGGGATCGATGTGGATCTGCTGGCCGAATATGCCGCGCGCGTCGAACGTGCCGTCGGCATTGGGCCACCAGAAATAACCGTAGCCCAGGCCGGGTCGGCCGGTCTGCATCTGCACCGCGGTCGCCTTGGCGAGCCAGCCGGGCGCGAGCACATCGTGCCCGCCGATCTTGCCCCCGCCGCGAACGAATTCACCGAAGCGGCCGAGGTCGCGCAGGCTCGCCGAGAAGCAGCAGCCGCCGGATTCGTCGCCATGGCCGTTGATCATCCACTTCCCGTCCGTCGCCATCCCATAGGGACGCCAGATCTTCTCGGACAGATAGTCGGATAGGGATTTGCCCGTGGCGCGGATCAGCAGGATGCCGGCGAGATCGGTCTCGCCGGTCTTGTAGTTCCATTTGGCGCCGGGTGCCGCCTCGCGCGGCAGCTTGCGCATGTAGCTGGTGATCGGGTCGAGCCCGGCGTCCGGCGGGGTGGTGTAGATGTGCGCGGCGTCGGAATTGGGCGCGTTATAATCTTCCACCCAGCGCACGCCCGAACTCATCGTCAGCAATTGGGCGAGGGTGACGCCGTCATAGGCGCTGCCCTTGAGCTCGGGTAGGTAGCTGGTGACGGCGTCGTCCAGGCTCTTGATGGCGCCATCGGCGATCGCCGCGCCATAAAGCGTGGACGTGATCGACTTCGTGACGGAGAAGCTCGCCCAACGGCCGCTGCGGGTGAGCGTCGGACCATAACGCTCCAGTCGCACCCGCCCATCCTGCAGGACGAGCAGCCCCGCGCTGTCGTCGGCCGCCATCCATTCCGCCACCGACTGCGGCTTGCCGTCCTTGACGAGGGCCAGCGGCAGCGGCTTGCCCTTAGGGAGGGGATGGACCTTGCCGCCGGCGTGCACGGTGCGGTGCGGCAGCAGCCTGTCCATCGCGGGGAAGTTCGCCTGCCGCTTGGCCTGGCTCCAGACGAGAACGTCGGCCGCGACCACGGGCTTTGCACCCGGCAAAGCGGCTGCAGCCGGTATCGCAAGGAGCAGCGCGGCGGTCGCAAGGCCGGTGCGCCAAGGCCGGGTGGGGAGCGGGAGGCATCGCATCGGCCACCATCTGGTGGACGATCCACGGTCCGAGACAAGCCTTTTTTTCGGTCGGCGCCGCCTCGGCGGCGGGCGCGGCAGGTTTGATGCAGGTTAAGCGCGCGCCGGCATTGATCTTGGTCGGTCGTCACGGCAAGATCGCCGCGGGGAAAATCGGCGCAAATCGGGAAAGCACCGCCAAGACAGCCGAGCGAGGACGGATTGGACGACGGAACGGCGCGCGCGCGGCACCGTCACTAAGGGGGATCAAGGCAATGCAACGCTTCCTGACGACGTCCGCGCTGTGCGCGACCGGTTTGATCGCAGCCACCGGTGCGTCGGCGCAGACCACGCCCGCGGCAAGCACCACGGCCGACGCCGGCGACCTGAACGAGATCGTGGTCACCGCCCAGCGCCGCGAGCAGTCCGCGCAGGACGTCGGCATCGCGCTGTCGGTGGTGACGCCGCAGGAGCTGATCAAGCGCGGCATCACGAACATCAATGAGCTGCAGCAGACCGTGCCCAGCCTTGAGATCGAGCCCGCGTTCGGATCCGGCCAGGCCGAGTTCCGGCTGCGCGGCGTCGGCTTTCAGGACTATGCCTCGAACAACTCGCCGACGGTGGGCGTCTACGTCAACGAGGTCGCGTATCCGGTGCCGGTGATGACGCAGAGCCTGATCTTCGACATCGCGCGGATCGAGGTGCTGCGCGGCCCGCAGGGCACGCTCTACGGCCGCAATACGACCGGCGGCGCGATCAACTTCATCACCAACAAGCCGACCGACGATTACCACGCCGGGGGCTTCGTGGAATATGGCCGGTTCGATCAGCTGCGCGGCGAGGCTTACGTTTCAGGGCCGCTGGGCGGCGGGCTAAAGTTCCGTCTGTCCGGCGCGACCGAGCAGGGCGGCGCCTACCAGTACAACCGCGTTGACGGCCGTAGCCTGGGCGACGCCGACAAGCTCGCCGGCCGCGCCTTGCTCGCCTATGACAATGGCGGCGCCTTCACCGCACTGGTCGACTTCCACGGCGGCCGCGACCATGGCGAGAATGTCGGGCTCTATCTGCTCGACGATTTCCAGACATCGGTTAGGCCGGGCGTCAAGGGCCCGATCATCCCGGCCGACTCGAACCATCGCCAGACCGGCTGGAGTATTTCGCCGCAGCTCGCCCGCGACGCCAATCTGCCCGGCGACAAGCCCGGTCGGCGCAACTGGACCTACGGCACGTCGCTGAACGCGCGCTACGATTTCGGCGGCGTCGCGCTGACCAGCATCACCAGCTACGACGAGCTCCATCGCAACGAATATGGCGACTACGATGCCTCGTCGTCGGTCGAGGCCGATGTATTCTTTGGCAGCCGCATCACCGTCTTCTCGGAGGAGGCACGCTTGTCCTCGTCGGGCTCGGGACCGTTCACCTGGGTCGCCGGCGTCTATTACTCGGACCAGCGGCTGCGCGAAAAGTTCTACTCGGACTTCACAGCCAACTTCGGCACCTATGCGCGGGTGAACTATTACCAGACGGTCCACTCGGTCGCCGGCTTCGGTCAAGCCGAATATGCCGTCACGCCGAAGCTCAACGTGATCGCCGGCGTCCGCTACGAGGACGAGAAGCGGACGCTGAACGGCTTCGGTTCTGCGTTCGGCGGCGCCCAGGCGTTGCCGCCGACCACCGTTTCGACCAAGATCACGCCCGTTTCCGGCAAGGTCGCCGTCGAGTTCAAGCCGGTCTCGAACATCCTCCTCTACGCCTCGGCCAGCAAGGGCGTAAAGTCGGGCGGCTTCACCACCTACAACACCGGCAACGCGTCGGGCATCGCCCCGTTCAAGCCCGAGAAGCTCTACGCCTACGAGGTCGGCTTCAAGGCCGACATCGACCGCGCGATCCAGGTCAACGGATCGACCTTCTATTACGATTATCGCGATCAGCAGGTGCAGGACTATGTCTGCGGTGCGAACGGACCGGTGGGCAAGTTCGTCAACGCCAAGAAGTCACGCATCTACGGCGTCGAAGGCGAAGTCAGGCTGACGCCGATCGCGGGCCTGAGCATCGCGCCTTATGCGAGCTACAAGAACGGCAAGTTCCTAGATTTCGGCGGGCTCGATCTGCCCTATTGCTCGCTGACGCATCTCACCCGGTTCATCGACAAGTCCGGCACGCGCATCGCCTTCCCCAAGGTGGAGTTCGGCGGCAACGTCAGCTATGAAATCCCGTTCGGGGACTTCTTCGTCACGCCGTCGTCGACTTTCAGCTATCGTAGCCTCGGCTACTCGCCGCTCAAGATCGATCGCTTCAACATCCCGCACTACTGGCTGGTCAACGCCGATTTGACGGTGGGTCCGCAGGACGGACGCTGGTCGCTCGCGGTCTGGGGACGCAACCTGTTCGACAAGGATTATGACCTGACCCGCAACTTCTTCACGACCTCGAACATCGCTCAGCCTGGCCGGCCGCGCTCCTACGGCGTGCGCGCAGGGTTCAAGATCTGAGCGAGGCGGCGGCGAGCCGCTGGCGCACGCCCGTCGCCGCGGTGGCGGCGGCGGGCTTGCGCCCGCAGATCGCATCCAGCGCCGCATCGATCGTGCCGTAGCGAAAGACGAAGCCGCTGCGCATCGCAGTATCGGGCAGGACCCGCTGACCGCTCAGCAGCAGTTCCTCGGCAAAGGCGCCGAGGACCAACTGCAGCGGCAACGCCGGGATCGGCACGATCGCGGGGCGGTGCAGCGCGTGGCCCAGCGCGGCCGTGAAGCCGCGATTGGTGACGGGTTGCGGCGCGGTCGCGTTGACCGGGCCTTGCAGATCGGGCTCGGCGATGGCGTGAACGATGAGGCGCACCAGATCGTCGCGGTGGATCCAGCTCATCCAGTGCCGGCCATCCCCGAAGCGGCCGCCTAGGCCATACTCGAAGGGTGCGAGCATCCGCGCGAGCATGCCGCCGTCGCTGTCGAGCACGAGCCCGGTGCGCAGCAATACGGTACGCACGCCGGCCCGCTGCGCCTTGATGGCGCCGCGTTCCCAGGCCACGCAGACACGGCGGGAAAAGCAGGCGGTGCCGAGATCTGCCTCAGTCAGCACCTGATCGCCACGCAACCCGTACCAGCCGACGGCTGAGCCGCTGACCAACACGTCAGGCTTCCGCTCGAGCCGGTCGATCAGCCGTAGCACCGCATGCGTGACCGCCAGCCTGGAGCGAACGATGCGTAGCCGCTTGGCACGGGTCCAGGGAGCGTTGGAGATCGGCTCGCCGGCAAGGTTGACGATGGCGTCGATACTGGCAGCGGCGTCGATCTCGTCGAGCGCCGTGACGATCCGCACCCGCCCCAACGCAGCCAGTTCGGCCGCCTTGCCGCGGCTCCGGCTGAGCACCGTCACGTCATGGCCCGCGCCGGCCAGCGCGGCGACCAGCCGCGCGCCGACGAAGCCGGTGCCGCCCGTGACCAGCACGGCCCGATGCTCGCGGAGCGCCGCCGACAGGCCGGCGGCTGGGTCTCGGGCCAAGCGCGGGCAGCGCGCGGCGGCGGCGAGGTCGCGCAGGCCCGATACCGTCACCCCCGCTACCGCGAGCGCGCAAAGCCAGCCTATCCAGCCGTGGAAGGCCGGCGCAAGCAGGGTCGGCTCGTCGGAGCGTGCCAGCAGCCAGGGCACCAGCATGGCCAGCACCACGCCGTAGTTGAGCGTGAGCAGCGTATGCGTCACGCGTTCGCTCGCGGGCAGCGCGCGCGTGCGATCCTCCTCGACGAAATCCCAGAGCGTGATGAAGAGCTCGCCGGCCAGCAGCGCGATCAGGGCGATCGCCCAGCCGCCGTGCGGCGCGCTCCAGCCGAGCGCTGCGAACAGCACTGCATAAGCGAGGTTGCGGATGCCGTGGAGCCGTAGTTCCCCCGCCTGCCCCGGCCGCCACGCCAACCGCTCCGTGCCTTCATGATGATAGATCGTGTCAAACGCCCCCATCGCCATCTGGGCGAACAAGGCTGTCCAGAAGATCGCAGTCATCGGTGGCCTCCGATCGCCGCATCGGGCTGGTCGTGAAAATGGCCGATCTGATGGATCAACTCGCCGAGCCGCGGGTGACGGAGGGCAAGCGTGAATGCGAAGCGGCCGTCGCCGAGATCGGTGTGGTCGATCGTCAGTGCACCGGGAGAGATCGCGCTTGGCAACCGCAGGCGGTGCCCGCCGACGCGGAGGAAATAATGGTTGCTGGTGAAACGGATGCCTGCGGCGCAGGCCGCCACATCCAGCGCTATTCCGAAGCCGCAGCCGAGATATTCTTCCAGCCCGGTCGGACCGGCGAAGCGCTTAGCGCTGTGGATCACCTGCGGGAAGCCATGACGACGCGCGTACATCCGCGTCCATACCTGGCCCCCGCCGTCGTTATCCTCCGTCACGATAACGACCGCCGCTACGCCCGCATCGCGCCCCAGCGGCAGCGGCGCGCCGATCAGACGGCACAGCTGGGCGAGCAGCCAGCCGGCCGGTCGCATGCGGCAACCGGAGACCTCGCCGGTATAGCTGACCGACTTGCCGGCGCACAGGCGCTTGGCAAAGCGCCGACGCACCGCGGCAGGCAGGCAATCCCAGCCGTCACGGCCCAGCAGGCTGCGAAAGCGCAAGTCGTCGAGTTCTTCCGTGACAGGGCGGACGCCGGTGGGTTGCCCCTTCCTAGCTGCTGCTTGTTCCATCCCTCAGTCTCCGGGTGCGTAGACGTTTCCGTAATTAGAGAATTGCGCGAAGATGGGCGTCAGCCGCTGCCTTTCGGCGCACTCCGTCGGGTGACGAACTTGAGCAGGCCGACGACCTTCGATCCCATGCGGATCAGCGTCATGATCTGGGCGGGTGGCACGTTCAGCATCTGCTGGTACCAGTTCTCCACAGTGTTTACGAAATCGTGCATGCCCTCCATGCGCAGGCGCACCGCCGGGCTGATGCGGGGGTCGTCGATCTGGTTCATGGCTTCGCGGATAGCGGCCACCATCGGGTCGATCTCGCGTTCCTTGCGGCCCTGCGCCACCCGGGTAGCCATCTGCCACAGATCGGTCTCGGCCGCATAATGGTCGCGCCGATCGCCCAGCGTGGGAGCTCGGTGGATGAGCTTCCACGCCAGAAGCTCACGCAGGCTGTTCGACACGTTGGAACGGGCCATGCCCAGCCTTTCGGCGATATCCTCGGCGGTCAGCGGCCGTTCGGACAGGAACAGCAGCGCCTGGATCTGCGCCACGGAGCGGTTCACGCCCCATTGGCCGCCCATGTCTCCCCAGCGCAGCACGAACTGCTCCACAGCGACCGGGAGCTTGTCTGAGTTGTTAGTTATTTCTGTCATTACAGAATTATCTGCCAGATTGTTCCGCCGGTCAAGGGGGTGCACGGGAGCGAGGATGTGAGCTCCCGAAGTTCGCGAACGGTTGCGATCCTGGTGTTGCCCTCAGCTGTTCATAAGTTGAACGCTCTCGGTTCGTCGCGCGGCCGACTCAGGCGGCCGCAGCAGCCAAGGGCAACGCTCAATTAACCGTTTCCGTTAGCGTCCGGTAAGGCAGCGCCCCCCACCCGTGCCCATCTGCACATGGAAAGGTCAAACGATGTCGAGCAATCCGGGGCTCAAAACCAGCGTCGTGGGACCGCTGGGCGAGCGCATGACGGTCGAAACGATGCCGCCGAAAACGACCGTCCGCTGGGTCGCGCGCAGGAAGGCGCAGGTCGTCGCGGCGGTGAACGGCGGGCTCCTCAGCCTCGACGAGGTATGCGACCGCTACGCCATCTCTATCGAGGAATATGCGGGCTGGCAGCGTGCCTTCGACCGCTCCGGCCTCAAGGGCTTGCGGGTCACGAAGATGCAGGACTACAAGGCGCATTACGTCCGGTAGAGCACGATAGGCCTAGGTGCTCCTTGCTGCGCAAGGAGAACGAGCGCTCGGCAAATTGCTGGCGATCGCGCGACGCTTGACACTCCCCGCCACCATCTGGCCATCCTGTGCCGCAAAGCGAGAGGATGCAGCATGTGTGACAGCGAGATTCCCCAAGGACTGGTCCAGAGCTCGGATCTCTCCCGCCGGACCTTTTTCCTGACCGGAGCGGTGGCTGCAGGGTTGGCGACAGCGGCGTTTGCCGGCGATGTCGTAGAGAACGAAGTCACGATCACGACCGGCGACGGCACGGCCGATGCGGTGCTCTTCTATCCAGGCGGCAAGGGAAGCTGG
Source organism: uncultured Sphingomonadaceae bacterium (assembly GCA_964247195.1). Lineage (GTDB taxonomy): Bacteria > Pseudomonadota > Alphaproteobacteria > Sphingomonadales > Sphingomonadaceae > JAQGLK01. The sequence continues at coordinate 103 of CAXTTP010000017.1, read as the reverse complement.
CCCGCGGTTCTGGTCTGGCCGGACATACTGGGCCTACGTGCCACCTTCCGCGAGATGGGCCGGCGCCTGGCGGGCGAAGGCTACGTCGTGCTGGTGCCCAACT
>CAXTTP010000016.1:0-22781 GCA_964247195.1 uncultured Sphingomonadaceae bacterium | reverse complement strand
GGCCTTCGGCGGGGTGAAGGCGGCCGACGGCATCGACCTCGACGTCATGCCCGGCGAGTTCCTGGCGATCATCGGCCCGAACGGCGCCGGCAAGACCACCTTCATCAACATGTCGACCGGCTACCTGAGGCCGCAGGGCGGCACGATCACCTATGACGGCCAGCCGATCATCGGCCTCTCGCCCCGCGCCATCGTCCGGCGCGGCATCGGCCGCAGCTTCCAGTTGCCGCAGCTCTTCACCGAGAACACCGTCACCGCCGTGCTGCCGCTCGCCGCGCAGCCGAACCTGCGCAACCTGATCCGTCTGCTCCGCCTCTGGGGGCTGGTGCTGAGCGCGAACATGGCCGGGACGCTGCTTGTGGCGGCAATGATGGCGCACGGATCGATCATCTCCGCCAGCCAGCTCGCCGGCGCCGTCGAACTCTCCTCTCGGCTGCTCGAGCACGATGCCCGGACGACGCTGTGGCTGGGCCTGCCGGCGGGATTCCTGGTCGGATCGATCGCGTGGATCCTGCCGAACGCGCGCGGCAGCGAATTCTGGATCGTGCTGATGCTGACCTATGTCGTCGCGATCGGCGGCTTCAGCCATGTCGTCGCCGGATCGGCGGAGGCATGGCTGCTGTGGCTGACCGGACATGCCTCGCTCGGCTGGGCGCTCGGCGGCTTCATCCTGCCGGCGCTGATCGGCAACGTGCTCGGCGGCACCGGCCTGTTCGCGGTGCTCGCCCACGGCCAGGTCCGCAGCGAGCTGTGAACCGCGGCCGTGGGTGGGCCCGGCGTATCGGCCGCGCCGGCCTCCGCCAGGGCTAGAGCGGGATCGGGTGCTCGGCACCGCAAGGAACGTAACGGCATGGCGCACGTATTCGCACGGTGACGAACCTGCTCCTGCAATCCACGCCCGTGGCGTGAGGATGGACGGTGACGTGAGCGGCGCCGCCGACACGAGCGAGATCGAGCGCATCGCCGCGCTGGTTCACAGCGGCATCCTCGATACGCCGCCCGAGCCACGCTTCGACGACATCGTCGCGCTGGTGAAGGAGGTTTGCGAGGTCCCGATCGCGCTCGTCAGCCTGGTCGCGGCCGAGCGGCAATGGTTCAAGGCCAAGATCGGCGTCGACGTCGACGAGACGCCGATCGAGACGTCGGTCTGCGCGCTCGCGATCCGGCAGGACGATCTGTTCGTCATCGGCGATCTCGCGGTCGATCCGCGCACGCGCGATTTCGCGCTGGTGGCGGATTCGCCGCACCTCCGCTTCTATGCCGGCTTCCCGATCGTCAACGCCGCCGGCGTGCCGCTCGGCAGCCTGTGCGCGATCGACGTGACGCCGCGTCCCGAAGGGTTGACCGCGCGGCAGGCCATGCTGCTGGAGGCGCTCGCACGGCAGACCGCGCTGGAGATCGGCCGCACCACCGACGCACGGCCGCGCAAACTGAGCGACGCGGTCGGCCATAGCATCGGCATGTGGGACTGGGACGTGGTCAACGATCGCGTCACCGCCGATGCGGGCTTCGCCCGCCTCTACGGCGTCGATCCCGAGACGGCGAGCGCGGGCGCCCCGCTCGCTTTGTTCTCCCGGCACATTCACGACGACGATGCCGCGCGGGTGCGGGCGGCGATCGACGACGCGGTCGCCAGCGGCGGCACCTTCGATTGCGAGTACCGCCTCGTGCAGCCCGACGGCAGCGCCCGCTGGGTGGTGGCGCAGGGGCGGTGCCTGCGCGCGGCGGACGGAACGCCGCTCCGCTTTCCCGGCGTGAGCTTCGACATCGACGCGCGCAAGCGCTCCGAGCAGCGGCTGGCGGCGCTCGTTGCGCTCACCGATCGGCTGCGCGAGCCGGGCGAGCCTGGTGACCTCGCCTTCGCCGCCGCCGAGCTTCTCGGCCGCACGCTGGAGGTGAGCCGCGCCGGCTACGGCACGATCGACCGGCTGCGCGAGACGATCCACATCGAGCGCGACTGGAACGCGCCCGGTGTCACGAGCCTCGCCGGCATGCTCCGGTTCCGCGACTATGGCTCCTATATCGAGAACCTGACGCACGGCGAGACGGTCACCATCGCCGATGCCTTGGAGGACTCCCGCACGCGCGACAATGCCGACGCGCTGCGCGCCATCTCGGCGCAGGCGTTCGTCAACATGCCGGTAACCGAACAGGGCGGCTTCGTGGCGCTGCTCTATCTCAACCATGCGGCCGCCCGGCCCTGGCCGCCCGAGGAGATCGCGTTCGTCCGCGAGGTGGCCGAGCGCACCCGCGACGCGGTCGAACGCCGCCGCGCCGAGCGGGAACTCGCGGCGCTCACCGCCTCGCTGGAAGCGGAAGTGGAGGCGCGCACCCGCGAGCTGATGGTCGCCGAGGAGCATCTCCGCCAAGCGCAGAAGATGGAAGCGGTGGGCCAGCTCACCGGCGGCCTAGCGCACGACTTCAACAATCTCCTTACCGGCATCGCCGGTGCGGTCGAGATGATGCAGGTCCGCATCACGCAGGGGCGCATCAACGAGCTCGACCGTTATGCCAGCGCGGCGCAAGGCGCCGTCAAGCGCGCCGCCGCGCTTACCCACCGCCTGCTCGCCTTCTCCCGCCGCCAGACGCTCGATCCGAGGCCGACCGACATCAACCGGCTGGTCGCGGGCATCGACGAGCTGATCCGCCGCGCGGTCGGACCGGCGGTGGTGGTCGAAGTGGTCGGCGCGGCCGGGCTGTGGCCGGCGATGGTCGATCCCAACCAGCTCGAAAACGCACTGCTCAATCTCTGCATCAATGCCCGCGACGCGATGCCGGACGGCGGCCGCATCACCATCGAGACGGCGAACAAATGGCTCGACGACCGCGCCGCCCACGAGCGCGAGCTGACGCCGGGTCAGTTCATCTCGCTCTGCGTCACCGATAACGGCATCGGCATGACGCCCGAGGTGCAGGAGCGCGCCTTCGATCCCTTCTACACGACCAAGCCGCTCGGCGAGGGCACCGGCCTCGGCCTGTCGATGATCTACGGCTTCGCCCGCCAATCCGGCGGGCAGGTGCGGATCTATACCGAACTCGCCGTCGGCACGACGATGTGCATCTACCGCGTTATTATGGCGATGCCGATCCCGATCCCGAGCGTCCGGAAGACGGGCTCGAAGAGGCGCCGCGCGGCCGCGGCAACCAATCGGTGCTGGTGGTCGACGACGAGCCCACGATCCGCATGCTGGTGATCGAAGTGCTCGAGGAGCTCGGCTACGCCGCGCTGGAGGCGGGCGACGGTGCGGCGGCGTTGCGGCTGCTGCAATCGGGCGCGCGCATCGACCTGCTGATCACCGACGTGGGCCTGCCGGGCGCGATGAACGGCCGCCAGGTCGCCGACGCCGCGCTGTCGCTCCATCCCGACGCGAAGGTGCTGTTCATCACCGGCTATGCCGAGAATGCGGTGATCGGCAACGGCCAGCTCGGCCCCAACATGGCGCTGATCACCAAGCCGTTCGCGATGGACGCGCTGGCAACGCGGGTGCGCGAGCTGCTCGCCTGAGCGCGCCGAAGCATCTCTGCGCCCGCGGCTCCGCCCGGAGCACGACCGGATTCGCGCGGAGCGGCACGTTAGCGTACAGCACGGCCGACGAACGGAGACGGGCGCGGTGACGAACTCCGAAGAGATCGAGCTGAAGCTGGACGTCTCGCCCGAACGGGCCGCGGACGTCGCGAAGGCGCCGGAGCTGGCCAACGTGCGGCCCCGACGGCGTCGCCAGCTAACCGTCTACTACGATACGCCCGGTCAGCATTTGCGCGAGGCGGGCCTGTCGCTGCGCGTGCGCCGCATCGGCAGCAAGCGCATCCAGACCTTCAAGGCCGAAGCGGCCGGCACCGCCGGGCTGTTCGCGCGCGAGGAATGGGAGCAGGAGATCGCCGGCGACGAGCCGGTGCTGGACGGCGCGACTGGCGGGCTCGCCCGGCTGCTCGCCCGGATCGATATCGCCGACCTCCAGCCGACCTTCCGCAGCAAGGTCAGCCGAACGATCTGGGAGGTAGCGTTCGGCGACGCCCGGATCGAGGTGGCGTTCGACCGCGGCGAGGTCTCGGCGGCAGGCCGCAGCGATCCAATCTGCGAGGTCGAGCTCGAGCTGCGCGCAGGCGAGCCGGCGGCGCTGTTCGCCTTCGCGGGCGCGCTCGCAAGCGGCGTGCCGCTGCGGCTCGGCGTGCTCACCAAGTCGCAGCGCGGTTACCGCCTGCTCAACGGCGGCGCCGCTGGCGCGGTGAAGGCCATGCCGATAGCGCTCGATACGGACGCCACGGCGGCGGAGGCGTTCCAGGCGATCGCGCGCGCCTGCCTCAGGCAATATCGGCTGAACGAGACGCTGCTGCTCGAGAGCCGCGGCGCCAAGCCGCTGCATAAGGCGCGCGTCGCACTGCGCCGGCTCCGTTCGGCGCTGTCGATCTTCCGGCCAATGCTGGCGGACGAGCGCTTCGATCATCTGCGCGGGGAGCTGCGCTGGCTGGCCGCCGAGCTTGGCGAGGCACGCAACCTCGACGTGCTGCTCGCGCGCGCCGGAAAGACGCCGCACGCCGGGATCCTGCGCGCCGCGCGCGAGCGGAGCTACGATGCGGTGGCCGCCGCCCTCTCGTCGGCGCGGAGCATGCAGCTGATGCTGGCGCTGGCCGAATGGGTGGCGACGGGGCCATGGCTGACCGATCCGGCCCGCGAAAAGCTCCGCCGCCGCAGCGCCGAAAGCTACGCCGGCGAGCTCCTCGACCGCTATCGGCGGCGGATCAAGCGCCAGTCCAAGCATCTCGCCAGGATCGACGACGAGGCGCGCCACCAGCTGCGCATCGAGGCGAAGAAGCTGCGCTATTCCGCCGAGTTCTTCGCCGCGCTTTACGGCAAGAAGCGGGCGGCGCGCCGTCGCAAGACGTTCCTGGCGGCGCTGGAAGCGCTCCAGTCGCATCTCGGCGACCTCAACGATCATGCCACGGGACGGTCGCTGCTGCTCGACCTCGGCCTGACCGACGATGCCGCGGCGTCGCTCCTCGACGCCGGCATCGACCGCGAGGGTCTCCTTGCCGGTGCGGGCGATGCGCGCGACGCGCTCGTCAATTCGAAGCGCTTCTGGCGGTGACGGGGCACAGCGCCGCCTGATCCCCGTCAGTGCGCGGCGGGAAGAGGCCCGCCGCGGCGCGTCGGCTTGGGAATCAGCCAGGCGAGCTGCGCCGCCCCCATGCAGAGCAGCCCGATCAGCACGAACAGATGGTCGGCGGCGATCGTCGCACCCTGGCGATCCACGAGCTGCTCGATCATTCCGCGCGCCTGCTGGAGGCTGTAGCCGGCCGCGACGAGCCGATCCATCAGCGCCTGGCCGCCGTTGAGCAGCCCGCCGAGTTCGGCCCGCGTCGCCTGCGTGCCGTTGGCCCAGGAGGTCGTCAGCACGGAGGTCGCGATCGCGGTGCCGAGCGTGCGCATGAACGCCATCAGCCCCGCCGCCGAGGCGACCTCGCGCGGCGGCACCGAGCCCAGCGCGAGCACCAGCAGCCCGACCATGAAGAAGGGCGTGCCGAGCCCCTGGAACAGCTGCGGCAGCGAATAGGACCAGAAGCCGAGGTCCACCGACCAGCGCGAGCGCACGAAGGACATTAAGCCCAGCCACATGAGGCCGAGGCAGACCGGCAGCCGCGGATCCATCCACTGGCCGACCCGGCCCGCCAGCGGCGCGAGCATGATCGAGAACAGCCCCATCGTCGACAGCGCGAAGCCGGCCGTGGTCGCGGTGTAGCCGACCGTCGTCTGCAGGAAGAGCGGAACGAGCACGATCGAGGAATAGATCGTGCCGAAGCCAATCGAGAGCGCCAGCGCGCCGGCGGTGAAGCCGCGATGGCGCAGGACCCTTAGGTCGACGATCGGCTGCGAGTCGGTGAGCTCCCAGATCAGGAAGGCGGCGAAGCCGATCGCCGTGGCGACGGCGAGGCCGACGATCAGCGGCGATCCGAACCAGTCGCGCTCGCGGCCGAGGTCGAGCATGATCTGGAAGCAGCCGACCCAGAACACCAGCAGCGCCAGGCCGACGATGTCGATCCGGCTCTTGCTCCGCTCCGTCTCGTACTGGCGGAGCATGCTCCGCGCGCCGAACAGGCAGAGCGCCGCGGGCGGCAGGTTGATGAAGAAGATCCACGGCCACGACCAGCTGTCGCTGATCGTGCCGCCCAGTATCGGGCCGAGGATCGGGGCGACGATCGTGGTGATCGCCGCCACGGCCATCGCCGCCCCCGCCATGGGACGCGGGAAGATCCGCAGCAGCAGTGTCTGCGACAACGGCATCAAAGGGCCGCCGCACAGCCCCTGCATCACCCGGAAGAAGATCAGCGTGCCGAGCGTCGGCGAGACGCCGCACAGCGCCGAACAGGCCGAGAAGCCGCCGAGCGCGAAGGTGAAGCTGCGCAGCGCGCCGAAGCGCGCGGCAAGCCAGCCGGTGAGTGGTACGCTGATCGCCTCCGACACCGCATAGGAGGTGATGATCCACGTCCCCTGCGTGGTCGACACCCCGAGGCTGCCGGAAATGTGCGGCAGCGAGACGTTGGCGATCGTCGTGTCGAGCAGAACGAGGAAATTGGCGATGCCGAGCATCAGCGCCGACAGCCACAGCCGCGCGCCGGTGAGCGGCGGCGGCCCGGCCGGAACTGCGGCGGCGCCCGGCGCCAGCGCCATCGATCAGGATCCGGAGACGTCGATCGAGACGTCCATCGACAGGCCGACGCGCAGCGGATGGTCCCTGAGCTCCGCCGGATCGAGCGCGATCCGCACCGGCAGGCGCTGCACGACCTTGATCCAGTTACCGGTCGCGTTCTGCGCCGGGATCAGCGCGAAGGCCGATCCGGTGCCGCCGGAAAGCCCGACGACCCGGCCGTGATAGACCATGTTGCCGCCATAGAGATCGGCCTCGAGCCGCACCGCCTGCCCCGGCCGGACTCTCGCGAGCTGGCCCTCCTTGAAGTTGGCGTCCACGTAGAGCCGGTCGACCGGCACGATCGTCATGAGCTGCGCGCCGGCGGCGACGCGCTGACCCACCTGCACCTGGCGGCGGGTGACGATGCCGGAGACCGGGGCGCGAACGACGGTGCGGGCAAGATCGAGCCGCGCCTGGTCGCGCTGGGCGCGCGCGGCGACCACTTCCGGGCTGGTGTCGACGGTGGTGCCGGTCGTGAGCGCCGCGTTGGCGGCGGCCTCACCGGAGGCGGCGCCGCGCGTCGAGTTCGCCTGCTCGATCTGGGCGCGCGCCAGCAGCAGGCTCGCGCGCGCGGTGGCATAGGCGTTGGTCGCGGCGGTGAGCTCGTCGCCGGACACCGCGCCGCTCGCGGAGAGCTTCTGGCGGCGATCATAGTCGACCTTCGCGCGATCGAAATTGGCCTGCGCGACCGCGAGCTGCGCCTGCGCGCCGGCAATGTCGGCGCCGCGGGCGGTGACGCGCGCAGCCAGCGCCGCGCCCGTCGCCGCGGTCTGGCGGAAGCGGCGCTGCGCCTGGAGGAGATCGGCTTCGGCGCGGGCGAGCGCGATCCGCGCATCGGCGTCGTCGATGCGGACGAGGACGTCGCCGGCCCTGACCATGCGCGTGTCCTCGACCGTCACCGCCGTCACCGATCCGCTGACGAGCGGCGTCACCTGCGCGACGTCGGCGCCGACATAGGCGTTGTCGGTGCTGACGCTGAGGCGGCCGACCAGCACGTACCAAAGCCCGGCGATCAGCGCCGCCGCGAGCACCACCGCGCCGAGGATCAGGAACAGGCGCCTGCGCCGTCCCGGGTTCGGCGTGACCGCGGTGGCGGGCGGCGCAGGATCGGCGACGATCGGGGTGGCGGGATCCTGGTCAGCCATGAGGGTCTTTCGGTTCCGGACCGTGCGCCGAGGCGGCAGGGTCGGTGAAGCCGCCGCCCAGCGCGCGAACGAGGGCGACATCGAGGGCGAAGCCGCGGGCCTCGAGATCGGCGGCGACGCGGCGCCGGTCGAGCACCGCATCCTCGGCGGTAAGCACGTCGAGATAGGTCGAGAGGCCGCCCTCGAAACGCTGGCGGGCGATCGCATAGGCGGTCTGCGCGGCGGCGAGCGCGGTCGCCGCCTGCTGTCGTCGACCGGCCAGCGCGCGCATCGAATCCGCGGCGTCGGTCACTTCCCGGAGCGCGGTTACGAGGTTGTCGTCATAGTCGGCGACGGCCTGGTCATAGGCGGCGCGGGCACCGCGCAGCTGGCCATCGAGGCGGTGGCGGTCGAAGATCGGCAGGCTCAGCGCGGGGCCGACATTGCCGAAGGTCGAGCCGCCGTCGACGAGCCGGTCGAGCCCGAGCGACTGGAGGCCGATCAGCGCGGTCAGGCTGATGTCGGGATAATAGGCCGCCCGCGCCGCGCGGACACGGGCGGACGCCGCCTCCGCGCGCAGCCGCGCCGAGACGAGTTCGGGCCGGCGGCCGACGAGATCGAGCGACACCCGCTCCGGCAACCCGCCGGGATGGAGCGCGACGATCCTCGGCCGGGCGATGGCGATGCCGCGATCCGGCCCCGCCCCGAGCAGCGCGGCGATGCGGTTGCGGGTGAGCTTGATCGCCTCGTCGCGCGCGGCGAGATCACCCTGCGCCGCGGCGAGGCGCGACTCGGCCAGCTGCTCGACGCCGCGATTGTCGAGGCCGGTCGCGAAGCGCTGGCGGGTAAGATCGACCGTCGAGCGCCGGATCGTCTCCGCCGCCACGTCGGCATCGCGATCGGCATAGAGGCGGGCAAGCTCGGCATAGGCGTCGGCTACGCTTACCGACAGCAGCAACACCGCCTGGCGGGCATCGACCGCGGCGGCCTGCGCCTCGCCCCGTGCCGCCGCGAGCGCGGCGCGGTTGCGGCCCCAGAGGTCGAGGTCGAAGCTGCCGCTCAGCGACAGGCGGCCGGTGTCCTTCCAGCCGCGCGGCACGAACTCCGCCGGTATCGCGGTATTGTAGCTCTCCTTCTCCAGCCCTGCGTTGCCATTCGCGGTGAGCGTCGGGGTCAGCGCCGCGCCGGCCTGCTCGGCGATCGCATCGGCGGCGCGAACCCGCGCGAGCGCGGCCGCAACCTGCGGCGATCCGGCCCGCGCCTCCGCGATCAGCACGTCGAGCTGCGGGTCGCCATAGCTGCGCCACCATTGCTCCGCCGGCCAAAGCGCGGCCGGGCCGGCCGGGCTCTGCGTCGAGGCGAGATCCGCCGGCGCCTTTGCGACCGGCATCGGCCCGAGAGCGGGCGCGCAGCCGGCAAGCAGCAAGGCGAGAGAAGGGGCAAGGGTCGGGCGCACGATGAATCCGTACCGGGGAGTACGAATTCCATTGCGCCCAACCGGCCACTGCGTCAAGTTAGCCGTACTGAAAAGTACGGTTGCGGAGAGATCGGTGAGTTCGTGCGAGGCGATTGCTCCCTCCCGGCGGGAGGTACGTCGGGAGGAGCGGCGGGCGGCGATCGTGGCACTCGCCCAGACGATCTTCGACGAACATGGCTATGGCGGCACGACGATGTCGGGCGTCGCCGCCGCGCTCGGCGGATCGAAGAGCACCTTGTGGGCCTATTTCTCGTCCAAGGAGGAGCTGTTCGCTGCCGTGCTCGACCGGCTGATCGAGGAGTTCGCGCCGGCGATCGCGCTCGACGGGACGGTCCCGCTCGCGGTGATGCTGGAGCGCTACGCCACCGATTTCCTGACGATGATGCTGTCGCCGCCGATCATCGCGCTCAGCCGCCTCGTGATCAGCGAGGCGCCGCGGTTTCCCGAACTCGGCCGGATCTTCTACGAGCGCGGTCCGGAGCGGCGGCATCGCGCGGTCGCCGGCTATTTCGCCAGACAGATCGCGACGGGCCGGATGCGCGCGACCGATCCGATGCTGGCGTCGGCCGAGTTCCACCATCTCTGCCAGGCGAGGCTGTTCATCCGCACCATGTGGGGCGTGGCGGAGGCGCCGACCACCGCCGCCGTCCGCGAGGACGCGGCGCGCGCGGTGCGGCTCTTCCTCGACGGCTACGGCACCGAGCGCAGCTAGGCGTTCACCGACAGCACGAGCGCCGGATCGGGTATCGGCCGATCGGCGTGCCCCTCGATCGGAAGCACCGCGGTACCGATCGCGAAGAACTCGATGACGTGGCTCGACCAGTTGTGGCTGCCCTCGTGAAGGTCGGCGCCGACCACGCCCTGCGCGCCGGCCCGTGTCGCCTCGAGCTGCATCCGCTCCATCGCGATCTCGCGCGCTTCGTAGAGGGCCAGGCTGAAATTGGTCAGCTCCATGTTCTGGCCGATGCTGCCGAGCGTGGAGAGCGGACCGCGCCGCGCGACATGATAGACGCAGCTGCCCATCACCATTTCCAGCGGGCGGTAACCGGCCTGGAGCAGCGTCCAGAAATCCTGGCCGCTCAGCGCCGAGGTGAACGGCTCGCCGCGCGGCCCCTTGAAGCCGGTATGCCCGCCGGCGTGGACGATGCCGGTGCCGATCGCCACGAACTCCAGCACCTTGCTGTCCCATTCGAGACGCTTCACCGTCAGCCGGACGCCGACGATGCCGTCTGCGCCCATGTTCGCGGCCTCCGCCCGCATCCGCTCCATCGCCAGCGCGCGCGCCTCGTACATCGCGGTGCTGAGCACCTCGAGCTCGCGGTTGCTGGTCCACCCTGCAAGCTGGAAGCCGAGATGGTAGATGCACGAGCCGACGCACAGCCCGATCGGCTCGAACCCCGCCTTGCGCACGAGCAGGAACTCGTTGACCGAAAAGTCGGAGGTGAAGATGCCGTCCGGATGCCCCTCGCGCCGGAGCCCGGCAAGGCGGGCGAGCGCATGCTCGGGCATCGGCTGGATGTCGTCGGCCATCAGATCGCGCCTTCCTGGTCCTGAACGTCGTTCTCGTAGACAATGTGCCGGCGGCCGCCGTCGAAGCCGAGCGGCGAACCGTCCCGCATGTCGACGACCAGTTCGATGGCGTGCGGCAACGCCGCGCCGCGCGCCGCGTCGACGACCGTGCCCACGACGATGTGGCGGCCGAGATAGGCGGGCGGCTGCTTGTCGCGCTCGCGCCGGAGGAGCTGTCCGAAATGGGTGTGGGCGAGCACGCCGTTGCCGTCGCGGGCAGCGTTGCGGCGGAGGTCGGCATGGGCGTCGCGCCGGATCCGCTCCCAGAACCCGGTGAGGTCGGGCAGCGGCTGGCTGGCGAAGACGTTTGCCAAAGCGCGCTGTGTCCTGCCGACCGCGCCGGTGCCGGCCCAGGCGCCGCGCATGCCGGTGCCGCTCCAGCCGTCGAGCCAGTCATAGCGGGCGCCGACGGCGATGCCGACCGGCACGATGTCCGCCTCGACCAGCCGCACGAACTCGAGCGCCGGCACGGTCGCGACGACCGGCTCGGGGCTCGGCGGCAGTCGATCGATCCGGACGGCAGTGCCGATCAGCGTGAAGTCCATGCTCTGGGCGAAGCGGTGCCGGAGCGTCCGCAGCCGTACGTCGACGACGGCGTTGGCGCCGGCCGCGACCGCTTCGCGCCGGATCCGGTCGAGCGCGAGCTGCCAGCCCGCTTCATGTCCCTCCGTCCAGCTCCAGCCATAGCTGTACCAGCAGGTGCCCGAAACCGTCGCCAGCGGCCGGATGCCGTGGCTGCGCGCGAGCAGCAGCTCTGCCGGCGTCATCGTCGCCACCCAGGCGCTGCGACCGGCGGCCGCCGCGCCGAGCCGATCGGCCACGAACGACGGCAATCCGTTCCGCTCCAGCGCGCGCGACCATTGCGCCAGCCGGTCGTCGGTCGGTGGGTCCGTCCTGCCGAAGATCGCCATCGCCCGCCCGCTCCCTCCGGTGGCGCCAGCAATGCGGGAAGGCGTGACCGGCTGCAATCGCCTTCGCCGCGACGATCGGCTATCCTGGCGCAAACCGGTGCTGTCGGTCACGCCCTTCAAGGACGATGCCGACGCGCTCGCCATCGCCAACGACACGCTCTACGGCCTCGGCGCCGGCGTCTGGACGCGCGACGGTGCTCGCGCCTACCGCTTCGGCCGCGCCATTCAGGCGGGCCGTGTCTGGACCAACTGCTACCATGCCTATTCGGCGCATGCCGCGTTCGGCGGCTACAAGCAGTCGGGGATCGGCCGCGAGAATCACCGGATGATGCTCGACCATTATCAGCAGACGAAGAACATGCTGGTCAGCTACAGCGCGAAGAAGCTCGGCTTCTTCTGATGACGCTAGCCGCCGCGCCGCCGCGGGTGACCGCCACCGCCGCGGCGCTGGCGCTGCTCGCCGAGATCGTCGCGGACCATGGCCCGGTCCTGTTCCACCAGTCGGGCGGCTGCTGCGACGGATCGTCGCCGATGTGCTACCCGGTGGGCGAGTTCCTGGTTGGGGACGGCGACGTGCTGCTCGGCCATGTCGGCGGCATGGCCGTCCATATCGGCGGGCGGCAGTTCGAGCTTTGGCGCCACACCCAGCTCGTGATCGACGTCGTGCCCGCCCGGGGCGGCATGTTCAGCCTCGACAACGGCCGCGAACGGCGCTTCCTCACCCGCTCGCGCGCGTTCGACGCGACCGAACTCGCGACGCTCGCGGTGGACCCGCTCTAAGCGCTCAGCGCGACCCGGTCGCGGCCCTCGGCCTTGGCGCGATAGAGCGCGGCGTCGGCGATCGACAGCGCCTCCGGGCCGGTACGCGCCACCGTCAGCTCGGCGACGCCGATGCTGGCGGTGATGTGGATGGTCCGCCCCGCATCGATCGGGATGGCGCAGCGCGCGACCTCGTGCCGCATGCGCTCGCACACGCCCGCCGCCTCGCTTTCACTGACGCCGGCGAGCAGCAGCGCGAATTCCTCGCCGCCGATCCGCGCCACCATGTCGTCGCCGCGAAGGCTCTTCCGGCAGACGTCGGCGATCAGCATCAGCGTCGTGTCGCCCGCTGCATGGCCGTAACTGTCGTTGACCTTCTTGAAATGGTCGAGGTCGAGCAGCGCGATCGATGCCGGCAGGCCGGCCCCGCCATCGGCCAGCGTGCGATCGAGCTGGCGCAGGAAAGCGCGGCGGTTGGCGAGCCCGGTGAGCGGATCGGTGTCCGCCGCCGCGCGCAGCCGGCTCTCCAGCGCCTTGCGCTCGCCGATGTCGCGGATCGCGCTAACCGCCGCATCGACCTCGCCGGCGGCGTTGACGATGGCGCGCGCGCGCGTTTCGAACCAGCCGATCTCGCCATCCGCCTTGTGGACGCGATACTCGATCGTCACCGGCCGGCCCGGTTCGGCCAGCGCCTCGCGGTGCGCCGCCTGCGCCCGGGCGCGATCGTCGGCGTGCATGAACTCCACGGCCGGCCGGCCGACCAGCATCGCCGGATCGAAGCCCGCCAGATCACGCACCGCCGGCGAGGCATAGCGGATGATGCCGTCGGAACCGATCTCGAGGATCGCATCCGTGACATTGTCGGCGAGCAGGCGGAAGCGCGCCCTGCCCGCCTGGAGCTCCGTCAGCAGCTGCTCCCGTTCGTTCAGCGCGCCGGCGACCGGCAGGCACATCAGGAAGGTGGTCGCCAGGAAGAGCTGGAAGAATTGAAGCTGAAGGATATGGGAATCGTGGATCATCATCACCGGCCCGTAGCCGTGGATGGTGAAGAGCCCGCCGATCGCCGCGACCAGCACCACCGACAGCACGGCGCCCGGCACCCTCAGGCTGAAGGTCGCGATCATCGCCGGCAGCATCGGCAGGAACAGCAGCGGCAGCCCGCTCTGCCAGAAGCTTACGGTGGTGACCGCCGCCACCAGACCGAGGAGCAGCAACGCGCTTGCCGCGTCGCGGCGCCGGAGCTTGCGGACCGAGGAGAACAGCTCACCGCTGGACACCAGCAGGATGAGCGGGGCCGCGATCAGGGCGCCCACGCCGTGACCGACGAACCAGTCGACCCAGGTTGCGTCCCACTGCTTGCCGAAGGCGAGCACGCCAACCGTCGCGCCGACGAAGGCGCTGGCCGACGGCGCGACCAGCGCGCTGGCGAAAGCGAAGATCAGGACCGAGCGGGAGTTCCGGAACAGGTCGCTGTTCACTCCCCAGCGACGCAGCAGCGCCGCCGCCAGTGCCGCCTCACCGATATTGGCGACGGCGAAGGCTGGGGCGGCGGCGGGGACCGGACCAAACAGCATGGTGGCGGTCATCCCGCCCAGTCCCGTGGCAAGCAGCGGCGCCGGCCATTGGCGAACCGGCCGCCCGCACAGCATGACGAGCGGCACCGCATTCGCCACCCACAGAAGCGCGACGCCCCCGTTCAGACGCGTCAGCCCCACCGCGAGCGACGCGAACAGGAAATAGGCAACAGCGCCAAGAACGTAGGACGGGGCCTTGGTCATGCGTGCTCCATCGTCGCCCCACGGCAATTCTCCTTATCGCGCAACGGTTAACGGATCGCTCGCGCCCTGTTGCCGCCCCGCAACATGACTTTCGATCGCGCGTTGCCCAGGTATCGTTCGTCGCTTTGTCGCTAGCGACCGCGCGGAAGCCCGGAGGCGGCTCCCGCTAAACAGGCGTTAACCAGACCCGTCCATGGTCCCTACGATGAACATGGAACGCGCTTGGCCGGCCCTGGAGACCGAACCGGACCGCCGCCAGCGCGGCGTGCCCGTCATCGGTATCGTCGTCGCGCTGCTGCTGATCATCGGCGGGCAGAACCTGCTGCTGTGGCGGTTCCTCGGCTTCGCCTCGCCCCTCCTGCTATTGGCCGGCGCGGCCGCCCTCGCCGGCCTCGCCGCGCTGGTACTGCGCTCAGCCCGTGCCGGGGCGATGCAGGCGCGGGTGAGCGGGCGGGCGATCGCGCTCGCCATCGCCGCGGCGACGCTGCTGTTCCTGCTCGGCGGCGAGGGCCGCTTCCTCTACGCCAATGCCGACTGGCAGATCCGCGATGCCGTCATCCGCGACATCGCCGGCAACGCCTGGCCGTTCATCTATCCGCTCGCCGACGGGGCGCGGATCCTGCGCGCGCCGCTCGCCATGTATCTGCTGCCGGGGCTCGCCGGGAAGCTCTTCGGCCAGGAGGGCGGCGACCTGTTCCTGCTCGCCCAGAACGGCATCCTGCTGGGCCTGATGCTGGCCGCCTGCGCGCCCCTGTTCCCGAACGGCCGGGCCCGCCTCGCCGCGCTCGCCACCTTCTTCGCGTTCGGCGGCTTGCAGATCGTCGGCACGTTGATCGTCCAGGCGGCCGGCGCCAAGGTCAGCTTCGGCCACATCGAGAATTGGAGCGGCATCCAATATTCGTCGGTCGTCACCCTCGCCTTCTGGGTACCGCACCATGCCCTCGCCGGCTGGCTATGCGCGGCCTTGTACGCGCTGTGGCGCGGCCGGCTGATCCCGCTCGGCGCGTTCCTCGCCGCGATCCCTCTGGTCGCCTTGTGGTCGCCGCTGGCGATCATGGGGGCGGTGCCGTTCGCGCTGCTGGCGGGCATCCAGGCGCTCTGGCTGCGCACCGTTCGAACTATCGATCTCGCCGCGCCTGCCGTGGCGCTCGCGGTGGCGGCGCCGGCGCTCGTCTATCTGTCCGCGGGCAGCGAGACGGTCGGCGCCCGGTTCGTGACGGTGATGCCGTTCGCCTGGGCGCTGACGCTGCTGCTGGGCGTCGCGGCGTTCGCGGCGCCGGCCGCGGCGGGCGGGTTTCGCGGCCGCTTCGCCGGCGCGACGTTGCTGCTGGTGGTAGCCAGCCTGATGCTGATGCCGTTCTACCGGGTCGGCAGCAGCACCGACTTCGAAATGCGGGCATCGATCATGCCGATGGCGATGCTCGCCTTCCTCGTCGCCGACATGGTGGCGGTGCCGGGAGCGGTGAGCCGTGGCCGATGCTCGCGCTGGCGGCGGTCACCGGCGCGACCGAGATCCGCCGGGCGTTCGTGTTCGCGGCGACGCCGGCGCCCCGCTGCAGCCTGAATGGCGCCTGGTACCAGCAGACCGGAGTGATCGTGCCGATCGCCACCTATTTCGTGCGGTCCGGCGAGCTCCCCGCCGGGCTGCGTGGACCGGTAGCGGCGCAGGTGCCGGTGGCGGCGGATCCGGCGCGCTGCTGGTCGCGCCCGTGGCGCATGCCGCGGCGCTGACCGCCGGGCGCTCGGGCGCCGCGGTAGCAAATCGCGACCGGAGGGCTCAGCCGCCCGGATGGTAGCGGCGCGTGGCGTGGTCCTCGAGTTGGTCGGCGTAGAAATAGACCGGACGCAGCCGGCCGTCGGCATAGCGTTGCGCCTGGTCGAGGAAGTGCGGCGAGGCGGGATCGCCGCTCTCGCCGCCGGCGGTCACCGCGAACGCACGGACGCGCGGCCCGAACTCGACGACCGCGACGAAGCTGTTGCCGCTCGATCCGTAATAGCGCGTCGTGTTCGCATAGGGCTTGGCCCCGAACGAGGCGAGCGAGCCCCATTGCGCCGAGGTGAAGGGGACCGCGATGCTCGGCTTGGCATCGTCGAAGTGCGGTGCGATCGCGTCGTCCAGCCGCTGGAAGCGGTTGATCGTTCCCCACGGCACCTTCCAGCTTCCGAAATCCCCGGTCAGCTTGTCGACGGCAGTCTGCAACGCGGCTAGCTTGGCCTCGGGCGGCACGCGGCCGGCAATATAGTCCGGCACGTTCATCCGCTCCTGCCGCGCGAACGCGCCGACATCGTGCCACAGGCTGTCGCCCCAGAACACGGCAAGCGAGGTCGGCTCCGAGGCATAGCCCCAGCGGTCGTCCCAGCCGCGGAGGAGCGCGATCGGCGCGGCCAGCCGCGCCCGGCGGGGATCAGCGCCGGGCAGCGCGTCGTAGGCGGCGACGAGCTGGGGCACCAGCGCCGCGAACGCCGGCAGATAGCTGTCATAGGCGGCGGCGATCAGCCGCTCGGGCGTGAAATCGCGCCTGCCGGCAAGCACGAGATCGGCATGCGTGCCGCGCGCGTTGGCGCCGGCTTGGTCCATGTAGCGCGGGAAGTCCTCCGCCTTCGGGCTGTCCGGGCCGGCGGCGTCCCACGGCCAGTCGTTGGTGTTGTGGACCCAGCCCACCCCGGGATCGATCGCGCTCGGCAGGCTGTCGAGCGGGTGCAGCCCCTTCCAGTCGGTCGCCGGATCGGCGCCGTCGACCGCGCTCGCATAGTCGAAGCGATCGTCGCGAACCGGCACGAACTGCGGGTGGAGATAGGCGATCTCGCCCTTCCCGTCGGCGAAGATCGTGTCGTTGGACGAGTTCGCCTGGAGCGCCGCGACCTTGAGATAGGAGGCGAGGTCGTTCGCCTTGGTGCGCAGCCAGCTCTGCTGGAGCGCGGGCACCGGCCGCCACATCAGCGCCTCGGCGATCCACTTGCCGCCGCGCGCGGCCACAATCGGCCCGTGATGGGTCCGGTAGACGGTAAAGCCGCGTTCGCCCCTCGTCCCGTCCGGCCGGCGATACGCGAGGGTGATGCGGCGGCTCGCCACCGGCCGCAGCGCCGGGCCGTAGCGATAGGACAGGCCCTTGGCGCCGCGCACGATCGTCTCGGCGAACTCGTCGACATTGTCGACGCCGGACGAGGTGTGCATCCAGCCGACCCGTTCGTTGAAGCCCTGATAAACGAAGAACTGGCCCCACGTCGCCGCGCCATAGGCGTCGAGCCCCTCGCCGCTCGCCATCTGCAGCTCGGAGCGGAAGTAGAAGCTGGTGTGCGGGTTGATCAGCAGCAGGGCGTGGCCGTCGACGGTATTGGCCGGGGCGATGGCGATGCCGTTCGAGCCGACCGGCTCGCGCGGCACCGTGCCGGTCTCCTCGGCGGTCGGCGGCACCGCCTTGCCGCCATAGAAGCTCTCCAGCTCGCTGAGCGATATCCGCTCGATGTCGCCGCCGATGCTGCCTTCGGTGAAGGAGAGCGCCATCCACGGCTCGAACCGGGTCAGCACCTTGGGATGCGTCGATGGATGGGTGGCGAGATAGAAGTTGAGCCCGTCCGCCCAAGCATCCATCAGCGCCCTCAGCCATGCCGGGCTGGCGCGATACTGCGCCTTGAGCTCGACGGGATCGACGTAGAGGCGCTGCCGCAGATCCTGCCAGATCGCGTCCTTGGCGGCGCCCTCGGCTTCGGCGGTGCGGCCGAGCGCGGTCAGGTAGTTCGCCTCGATCCGCCCGAAATCGTCCTCGGCCTGCGCGTAGATCATGCCGAACACGGCGTCGGCATCGCGCTTGCCGGCGACATGGGCGATGCCCCAGTCGTCACGGGTGATCGTGACCCGCGCCGCCGCGGCGTGCCAGCGATCCTGTTCCGGCGTCGCCTGCGCCGATGCGGGAAAGAAAGCGAGAAACGCGAGCAGCGCCTTGCGGCGACGGAAGAGCCGGCTATCCATGCTGCATGGGCTATCGGGTGCATGCGTGGACGACAAGGCTGCTGGCCTTGATGCTGCCGGCGGCACTCGGCGCCGCGGCGCCCGCCCCGCCGGGCGCGCCGCCGATGCTGTTGCGCCCCGCCGCGGTATTCGACGGAGTCGATCCGCGGCCCCATGCCGGCTGGGAGGTGCTGGTCGAGGGCGACAAGATCGCGGCGGTCGGACCGCATCTGACAGTGCCCGCCGGTGCGCAACTGATCCCGCTCCCCGGCGACACGCTGATGCCAGGGCTGATCGAGGGCCACGGCCACCTCTTCCTGCACCCCTATAACGAGACCAGCTGGGACGATCAGGTGCTTCACGAGCCGCTGGCGCTACGCACCGCGCGTGCCGTGGTGCATGCCCGCGACACGCTGATGGCCGGCTTCACCAGCGAGCGCGATCTCGGCACCGAAGGCGCGGGCTATGCCGACGTCGGCCTCAGGCAGGCGATCGAGCAGGGCATCGTGCCCGGCCCGCGCCTCCTCGTCGCCACACGCGCGATCGTGGCGGAGGGCGGCTACGGACCGAAGGGCTTCGAGCCGGGAACCCGCGTCCCGCAAGGCGCGCAGGAGGTGAACGGCGTCGACGAGATCGTCCGCGCGGTGCGCGATCAGATCGCCGGCGGCGCCGACGTCGTCAAACTTTACGCCGACTATCATTATCAGGGCGGCGAGGGCAGCCGGCCGACGCTCTCCGCCGCCGAGCTCGCCGCCGCCACCGCCGCCGCCCACGATGCCGGCCGCATCGTCGCGGTGCATTCGGTCACCGCGGAGGGCATGCGCCGCGCCATCGCCGCGGGCGTCGACACGATCGAGCATGGCTATGGCGGCACGACCGAGATCTTCCGGGCGATGCACGATCGCGGCATCGCGCTCTGCCCCACGCTCGCCGCATCGGACGCGGTTGCGCACTATCGCGGCTGGGACGGCAGCGATCCGCCGCCGTCTGGGGTGGCGGACAATCGCCGCTCCTTCAAGCTGGCACTGGCGGCAGGCGTGCCGATCTGCGCCGGCGGCGATGTCGGCGTGTTTCCCCATGGCGAGAATGCGCGCGAGCTCGAGCTGATGCAGGGCTCCGGCATGGCGGCAGCGCAGGTGCTGATCGCCGCGACCTCGGGCAATGCCCGCTATTTCCACGTCGCCGACGAGGTCGGATCGCTGAAGCCGGGCCTGCTCGCCGACCTTGTCGCCGTCGCCGGCGACCCCACGCGCGACGTCGCCGCGGTTCGGGCGATCCGCCTCGTCGTCAAGGGCGGCCGCATTGTCCGTGGCCCCTGAGGCGGCCTGGAGAGCCCTATGTGCGCTCGATTGACACCGCAGACGAAGCAGGCCGGGTCGATCCGGTTAACCGTTCGGTCACCGCGAGCGGGCAGGACGGCTGGCATGGGCCCCCGCCTGATCCTGCTCGCCGCTTTGTCCTGCCCGCTCCTGCTCGGTGGCTGCGGCGGCGCGCCGGAGAAAGCCGCCGGCGCGCAGGCCACTGTGCCCGTCGAGGCGGGCGTGGCGCCCGATCCGATCGGCGACGACGGGATTACCGCGATCGACGCCGCGCTCGGCGACGGCCGGGCGATGCCCGCCGACAGCTCTGCGCCTTCGGCTTATGATCTGGCCGCCCGGGCGGCCGCGCACGCAGCAGCGGTGCCCGCTGCTGCCGCCGCGTCGCCGGCAGCGCCTGACGATGCCGACGAGCTGCCGCGCGGCAACGATTCGGTGACCGTCGGCGACTGAGGCGCTATGTCGGGGCGCGTGACTGCCGATCCCGCCATGCCCGATACCGGCCGGCCGCTGTTCGCCGCGGTCGAAGCGGGCGGGACCAAGTTCAACGTCGCGGTCGGCCATGATCCGCGCGCGCCGTTGGTCGCGGAGCGGGTCGGGACCGGGACGCCGGATGAGACGCTTGGCGCGGTTGCCACGATCCTTGCCGCGGCGCGGGCGCGGCATGGCCCGATCGCCGGCCTCGGCATCGCCGCGTTCGGGCCGATCGACCTGCGCCGCGAATCGCCCGGCTGGGGCCATCTGCTGCGCACCCCCAAGCCGGGCTGGTCGGGCGTCGACCTGGTCGGGCCGCTGGCGGACGCCGCCGGCTGCCCGGCGGCGATCGATACCGACGTCAACGGCGCGGCGCTGGCCGAGTGGCGCTGGGGCGCGGGGTGCGGCGTCGCCAGCCTTGCCTATGTCACGATCGGCACCGGCATCGGCGGCGGGCTGTTGTTCGAGGGACGACCGCGCCACGGCCTCGTCCATCCGGAGATCGGCCATATCCCGCTTCGCCGCCATTGCGCGGACGGCTTCGCCGGCATCTGCCCCTATCATGGCGACTGCGCGGAAGGGCTGCTGAGCGGACCGGCGCTCGCCGCCCGCTTCGGCATGCCGCTCGACCGCACCCCGGCCGATCATCCGTTCCGCGCGGTCTTCGTTGATTATGTCGGCCAGCTCTGCGCGACGCTGGTGCTGGTGACGAGCATCGAGCGGATCGTGATCGGCGGCGGCGTGTTGACCGCGCTGCCGATCCACGGCGCGATCCAGGCGCGGATGGCGGCATGGCTCGGCGGCTATGTCGCCAGCAACGCGGTCGAGCGGCCCGGCTTCGTCGTCGCGCCGGGGCTCGGCGACCGCTCCGGCGTTGCCGGCGCATTCGCGCTGGCTGCGCGCGCGGTCGACGGTTGCGGCGCGGACTGAACTCGATCAGACGACGATCGTGATAGGCGGTGATCGAACGATCTGGCTGTTCTGGGAGGGGCCACGGCCGCCCTATGTCCAGCTCTGCCTGCGCACGATCCGGCGCCATCATCCCGATGCCGTGCTGCTCGACCGCGCCGGCTTCGAGCGGCTCCGGGCAAGCGACCGCGACATCGATCTCGACCCGCTCTCGCTCAACCATCTCTCCGATTATGTCCGTGCCTGGCTGCTGGCGCATCATGGCGGCTTCTACGTCGAGGCCGACTGCATCCTGCTGCGGCCGATCGCACCGCTGTTCGCGATGGCCGAGGTCCACGGCTTCGTCGGCTACCGCGAGCCGCAGGGCTATATGAGCTGCAACCTGATGGGCGCGAAGGCCGGCAGCGCGGTCGCGGCCGACCATTATCTGCGCGTTGCGGCGCGGCTCAGGGCGGGCGGCACGCTGCGCTGGCTCGATCTCGCCTCGACGCCGATGGACGAGGCGATCGCCGCGGTCGGCGCCGACGCACTGATCCTGCCGACCCGATCGGTGATGCCGGTCGCCCGGAACGAGAGTGCGCGCCTCCTCGCCCGCGCCGACGATGCCGACCATGCCGCGCATCACCCGGAGGCAAGCTGGTGCGCGATGCTGTCCGACCGTGCGCTCCGCGCCGATCCGGGAACGCGCGCGCTGGCCGAGCTGGGCGAGCGGGCGCTGCTCGCCGATCGCTCGTTCCTCGCCTTCCTGCTGCGGCGCGGGCTCGGGCTCGCCGACCTTCAGCCGACGGTCACCGATAGCGCGCGCTTCGTCGCCGATACGAGCGGCCGCCGCCTTGACGTCCGCGTCCGCCCGCGGCGGCGATCGGTCGGGGACTAGAGCGATGCGGGAAGTCCGATGACGGAGATCGTCACCGCCGACATCGGCGGCACCAACGCCCGCTTCGCGATCGCGGAGGTCGCGGACGGGCAGGTGACCCGGCTCGACCCGCCGGTGACGCTGCACACCGCCGACTATGCCAGCTTCCAGCTCGCCTGGGCCGGGTTCGGCGCCAAGCTCGGCCGGCCGCTGCCGCGCGCCGCGGCGATCGCCGTCGCCGCGCCGATCGCGGGCGAGGTGCTCAAGCTCACCAACAACCCCTGGATCATCCGCCCGGCGCTGATCGGCGAGCGGCTGGGCCTCGACCGGCACGTCCTGATCAACGATTTCGGCGCGGTCGGGCACGCCGTCGCCCACTGCGGGCCCGAACATTTCCGCGCTCTGGCCGGACCCGACCGAACGCTGCCCGTGGCGGGCGTGATCAGCATCGTCGGCCCGGGCACCGGCCTCGGCGTCGCCCAGCTCGTCCGCCGCGCCGGCCACGACACGGTGGTCGAGACCGAGGGCGGGCATGGCGACTTCGCGCCGCTCGACGGGATCGAGGACGGCATCCTCGCCTTTTTACGCGCGCGCTACGGCCGCGTCTCGGCCGAGCGGATCGTCTCCGGGCCGGGCCTCGCGAACATCTACGAGGCGCTCGCCGCGATCCGCGGCGACGCCGTCGTCCATGGCGACGACGCCGCCTTGTGGACCAGCGCGCTGACCGGCGCCGACGGCCTGGCGGTCGCCGCGCTCGACCGCTTCTGCCTCAGCCTCGGCGCCGTGGCGGGTGACGTCGCGCTGGTGCAGGGCGCCGCCGCGGTGGTGATCGCCGGCGGCGTCGGCCTGCGCCTCGCCGATCGCCTGCCGCGTTCCGGCTTCGCGCAGCGCTTCGCCGCCAAGGGCCGGTTCGAAGCGCGGATGGCGGCGCTCCCGGTCAAGCTGATCGTCCACCCGCAGCCCGGCCTGTTCG